>DATDCF010000035.1:0-3718 GCA_036524475.1 Acidimicrobiia bacterium
GCTTGATCCTGTGGCGTCGAACGTCACCGCTAATGGCGCGCTGCCGGACTGTGGCATAGCCGACCCTACGGCGACGGGCGGCAGGTTCACCGCACCTCCCCCTGAAGGCCGGAAGCATGCCAGATAGGCGTCGTAGCCTCCGGTTGCGCACACGTCGCCGTTGGGCAACGCGGATGCCCACACCGTGGACAAGGGCGAGAACGCCTCCCACACAAGGGCGCCGTCAGACGAGTACCCGGCGGTGACACCTCCCCAGAACCCTCCAGGAAGGGTCGGCCCGCCCCGGCCGGTCACGACAGAAGTCCCATCGGGCAACACGAGCAATCCCGTCGGGATCTCATCGGTGTTCAGACCGCCATCGCGAACCGCCTCCCACCGCACGAAGCCGGTGGTCTCGAAGGCAACGGTGTACCAGTCGAGGAACCCACGCGCCGCCTGGCCAGTCGCGACCACACTCCCATCGGGCGCAAGGGCGATCCGAAGTCCCGCCGCACTCACGCCGTCGGCAGGGATCTTGTCGGTCCGCCACAACTTCGCCCCGGTGGCGCGGTCATACGCAATCACCGTGAGATGCCCGGTGATCCCGACATTCCCGAGCCCGGTCACATACACCCGGCTCGAGTCGACGACTAGGTCCCGGGCAGCGATCCCCTCGGCGGCCGCAACCAACCACTTCTGCGCACCGCTGGACGCGTCGTACATGACCGTGATCCAGGACGCTCCACCGGCAATGTCCCCGGTCACGACGACCTCGCTCTGGTCAGGGCTCAACGCCAGCGACGTGGCGATGTCGTTGGCGAGGAACTCGGAAGGAACCACTTGGGACCACACGAGAGCGCCTGACGTATTGTACTTGTGCACCTGGATGTCCTGGCCGTCGCCGAACGAGTTGAAGGCCAGATAGGAGTTGCCGCTTGAGTCAACCAGCAGGCGAGCCACACTGGGAAGTGTGCGTGCAAGGTCGATACGCCACTGGAGGGCCCCGTCGGAGCCGAAGCGGACCAGGGTGATGGCAATGGGATTTCCGCTGGAGCCGCTCACGTTGTGCCCGACAGCCACGAAGTCACCGTTCGGCGCGGCGGCCACCCAGTCTCCCTGGAACGTTCCGATCGAAGGGCGCACCACGCTCTGCCATCGGAAGGACCCTGTCGAGGTGTACGACGTCACCGCGAGGTCACGTGACATGGACGGGCCCGATACCACCGCCACGTTGCCGGCACTGTCGGTGGCGATGCGCGCCGACTGTCCTGCCGAGTCCGTTCCCGCACTCAGCCCGCCCGCCTGCCACAGGGTCGGGAGGGTGTCAGCGGCGCCCGCGGGCGGCGCCACCAACAGAACCGAGGCCATAAGGGTCATGGCCATCGTCAGGACTACCCAACGGGCGAGACCTCCGCGAACTAACCAACCGGCCGACCCTGCATACGTCATTTCGTCCTCCTAGAACGGAGGCCGTCTCACGAGAATTCTCAAACGGCCATTGCCTGGATGGTATCCATGAACTGGCACGATCCAAACCGAGCAAACCTGGATGCCCGCACTATCAGCGGTCTGTGTGCCCGGGGCTGCCCAGATGTCACGTCGCACGGTCGAACTCACGTCTATCTGAAACTTGCATCGCGGTCCGATCACAATTGGGTATGGGAACTCACCCCACACTGCGTGATATTCTGCCACTCGGGGTAGGCGGGAGCCAACGACGAGGAGGGTACGTCATGGCATCCGCAAGGAGAGTCGGGATCAGAAACACGGTTGTGTTGATATGCGCAACCGCAACAGCGTCAGCGAATACGCCAAATCTAAGACTCGAGGATTCAGGACTCCTCGAGTCGCTGCCGGGGAGGGGGCCGCAATGCAGGGTCTTCCGCTCCAAACCTCCAAGGACGTTTCGAGTTGACCTCAGTTCGCCCGATGACATCCGCCACGGCAAACGCTTCCGGAACCAGATGGTGGTGCCATATGGCGAACACATCGTCGAAGTGGAGTTCGACAGGCTGTGCAACTACCTCCCGGTCAGCCCGGATGACCGTCGCTCAGGAAGGACTCATCGTGCAGATGACGAGTAGGCGACTCAGGGTCACTCATAGGAAAAGAAGGGGCCGGTCTTCCGACCGGCCCCTTCTTTGTCAGCACTCGTACGGGCCGGCCGCAGGTGGATGCGGGTCGGATCCTTCAAAAACCCAACTGAATACAAACGCGATTCCCTCGATGTCACATTGCGAAAGGACTGGGTCACCCAGGCTGGGCCATCCGTAGCCCATCAGGTCGGTGCTCTCCAACAGGTTCGTGGCGTGACCGAGGCCAAGTGCATGGCCCACTTCGTGGAGTGTGACCCAACCGAGATACTCGGGCTCGTAAGGGTCACGGTCCAGGCTGGGGGGCAAATCAGAGCGAACCATGATGTTGGGACAGCCGTGATCACCGCACAGTGCGTAGCCTCCGAACACCACGCCACCGGCCCTGGGAACATAATGAACGACGATGTCAGCGGCCTTCTGCGGGTTCACGCCCGAGTCGGTGACGTCGGTGAGGGTTATGGCCCCGTCGAAACACTGGTCGAGGACGCTGCTCCACATGGCGATCGCATCATGGACCGCGGCGACCTGCTCGGGCTTTGCCTTCGGATGAGCCTGAACGGCGATCGTGAGGTCGGTGTGGTCCCACCAGTACCCCGGGTAGTAGTTGCTGAGAATCACCAACGCGTCGGCATCGGACTCCGGCAGGGTGCAATCGATGTTGTCGGTCAGCGAGGTGGCGCCTGCGCCAGGATCGGCATTACGCCCGTTGCCGGCAAGCGCGCTGACCGGAAGTAGTGCGACGATCAGAACCGTCAGGATGGACACAAAACTTCGACGATATCTCATCAAGGTCTCCTTCGTTCTATGTGAACTCCGATGCGCAGCTGAATATACCCACACAGCCAGATCTCATGTCAGAGGGCCTCAGGGGCCAACCGCTTGGTGGATCCGATGGATGATGATCGACCTTTCCTCATCGACTATTTGGTAGATGATTCGGTAGTCGCCCCTTCTGGCCGATCGGAGCCATTGGAGTTCTCCGAGTAGCGGTTTGCCACGTCGGGCTGGGTTCTCGGCAATCGGTCCGAAGACGGATGCAAGTGCTGCGTCCCGGATCTTTGGAGGCAGTTGGCTCAGACGTCGGAGACCGTCCGACGTTATTTCAACCTCATACACAGGCGGTATTCCTAGGTGTGATCATTGAGTTTCAGCCTCTTGCCTGAAGCCGCTTCTGCGCGTGACTTTCGCAAGGACTTCATCATGTCGCCAATGCCTTCTGGGCTACTTGATGAGATCCGTGATCCGGTTCCAGGCGTCCCGTGACTCTGCGGAGAAATCTCCTTGGGATCGGTCGAAGAAGGAGTGGGGCGCACCCGGATAAGTCACCACCTCGTTGCTGACATCAGCAGCGTCCAACGCCGACTCGAACCGGGAGATGTTCTCGGCCGGGATGCCCGGGTCGTCACCTCCGAACAGGGCGAGGATCGGACACTCGATCAAATGACACCGGTCCCAGATCGGGCCATCACCTGCAGGACGGTCCGCTTCAGGCTTCCCGTAGAACCCTAGGGCTCCCGACAACCCGTGTCCATGGGTGGCAGCACCCCAGGAGATGTTGCCGCCAAAGCAGAACCCAACCGTATAGATCCTGACGTCGGGTTGGTCGGATCGGAGATGTTGGATTGCCGCGGCGATGTCGGCAT
>DATDCF010000036.1:0-11912 GCA_036524475.1 Acidimicrobiia bacterium
CGATCGTCTGGCTCCTATTGCCTGACTCTTATCCGGGAAGGCACCCGGCTCTCGCTCTCGCCACATGGACCTTGCATTCGGAAAGGTAGACCATGGTCGGGCCTAATGCAAAAGAACGCGAAACTTTCCGCTATACCACTCGTTCCAGCGTGTATATCGAGACAATCCGCTCGAAGTCGCCCTCTGCGGCGAGGAGCGGGACATCATTCCGATGCACCGCCGCAACCATGATGTCATTGGACTTCGCAGGCGTGAAAACCGCTTTGGCTCACGAGGCGAGTGTTTCTAACGCCCGAAGTGGGGTATAAATGGCGCGAACATGTCCCCCAAGGACAGAAAGGGAAAAATGAGGAATAGCAAAATCGCACGATCGATCGCAGCGTTGGCCCTGGCCGCCGTAGCGATCGCTGGATGCTCAGACGACGACCCCGACAACGGCGACACCGCGACGACGGTTGCTGAAGAGACGACCACCACGGTGGCCGGCTAGCTCAATTGCCCGGCCCTCTCTTCGGGCCGGTCCACATCGGGTTGATCCCGGCAGCGAGTACTATTTCGCTCCCATGCCGGGATCTCCCTCCATTCGCAACGTGGCTTTGATCGCGCACGTAGACCATGGCAAGACCACCCTCGTCGATGCCATGCTCGACGCTGCCGGGGTGTTCGAGGCGCACCAGACGCCGATCGACCGCGTAATGGACTCCAGCGATCAAGAACGAGAACGCGGTATCACCATTCTCGCCAAGGCGGCTTCGATCGATTGGAAGGGGGTCCGAATCAACATTGTGGACACCCCAGGCCACTCCGACTTCGGTGGCGAGGTGGAACGGGCGCTGGCCATGGTCGATGGCGTCCTGCTTCTCGTTGACGCTTCTGAAGGCCCGATGCCCCAAACCCGGTATGTGCTATCCAAGGCTCTCGGCCGCGGACTTCCGGCAGTGGTCGTAATCAATAAGGTCGACAGGTCCGACTCCAGGGTCGACGCAGTGGCCGACGAGATCTACCAGCTCTTCTTCGACCTGGAGGCCGAGGAGCACCACATCGAATTCCCGATCATCTCGTCCATTGCACGTCTGGGGCGAGCGATGATTGGCATCGGAATTCCGCCTGAAGATTCCGACCTCGCCCCGATCCTCGATGCCATCGTGGCGACGATCCCTGCCCCTTCAGGTGATCCCGACGCTCCTCTTCAGGCGATCGTGACCAACCTCGACGCATCAGACTTTCTCGGACGTCTCGCCATCGGCCGGGTCGAGAGCGGAACACTTAGAGCAGACAAGCAGGTCGGCCTGATCGGTGAAGACGGAGCCATTCTGAAGCGAAAACCTTCGGCCCTGCTTGGTTTCACCGGATTGGGCCGTGGCGATGTTGCAAAGCGAGTCGCGGGCGACCTCTTTGTCGTAGCCGGATTTCCAGAGATTCAAATCGGAGACACCATTGCCGACCTCGAACATCTCAATGCCCTGCCTCGCCTGGAAGTCGACGAACCCGTATTGCGGATGACCTTTGGGGTCAACACGTCTCCGCTGGCGGGCCAGTCAGGGAACTTGCTGACCTCCCGCCAGATCAAAGCCCGTCTCGATCGGGAAGTCTTGGGAAATGTCTCCATCAAAATCGCCGACACGTCGAGTCCCGATGTGATCGAAGTCGCCGGTCGGGGCGAGCTACAACTGGCCGTGCTCATCGAGTCGATGAGACGCGAGGGTTTCGAGCTCCAGGTCAGCCGACCAGAGGTAGTCATACGGGAGATCGAAGGAAAGAAGCACGAGCCAAGAGAGCAAGCGGTGATCGACGTTCCGGATGAGTACGTCGGCACCGTCACCCAGTCGGTTGCCCCTCGTCGCGGACAGGTCGACGACATGCGTCCCGGCGACCGTGGTCGCACGATCGTCACGCTCAATGCACCCGCACGCGGGTTGATCGGGCTCCGCTCCGAGTTGATGACCGCCACGAGAGGTACTGCGTTGGTGAATCAACACAATGATGGATGGATGCCGTGGGCCGGGGACATCGAAGGCAGGGTGGGCGGGGCGATGATCTCAGACCGCAACGGAGCTGCCACCGGCTTCGCCCTGGACAACCTTCAGAAACGGGGCGAGCTCTTTATCGGGCCCGGCGACCCGGTGTACGAGGGAATGGTGATCGGCGAGTGCGCCCGTCCCGAGGAGATGACAGCGAACGCAGCGAAAGGCAAACAGCTAACCAACGTGCGGGCCTCCGGATCGGATGATGCCATCAATCTCAAACCACACCGGAAGATGACGTTGGAGACGTCCATCGAGTGGATCGACGAAGACGAACTCGTCGAAGTCACCCCGGATGCAGTCCGGATCAGAAAACGCCACCTCACTGAACAGGCGCGAAGAGTCTCCAACAAACGGGGCTGACACCCGTCCCGATGAGGGGTATTGGTGACGACTACCGTGACGCTCATGGAAACGAGCACGCCTGCGCTCACCGACTCCCGGCTCGCCGATATCCCATACTCAGTGACCCGACATGGACGGGTTTCTTCACTCGAAGAGGCGGCCGCGCTGCGGGGAGTGAAGCCATCAGCGGTTATCAAGACGCTGGTGGTGAGGCGGTATGATGACGACTTCCTGATGATATTGGTCCCGGGAAACCGCAGTATTTCCTGGCCCAAACTTCGAAAGCATCTCGGGGTTCGGCGCCTCAGCATGCCATCACCCGAGGAAGCGCAAGCCGCCACCGGTTATGTGCGTGGCACCATCACCCCGTTCGGTTCGACTCATGAATGGCCTGTCATCGCCGACAAACGAATATCCGGGATCGAGATATCGATCGGTGGCGGCGCACCTGGTGTCTCGATCACGATCGACGGAGACATCGCAATCAGCGTCCTGGATGCGGAAGTCGCTGACGTGACGGTTCCCCTACGGGCCAACGAATAGGTCTTCCCGACTATCCAGGGGACGGGCTAGGGGAGATCGTCGGACCAGATCGAGGCTACCGAGTAGATGCCGACTATGGCCAAGAGCACAGCGGTGAGACCGGCCGCGAGATTCATCACGAGTTCCATGTCTTCGATCATGCCCGGCGTCTGTGACACTTTCTATCGGGGTATTCCCCCATACCACCCCGAGCGTTCCTGTCCGATCGGTCCCCTAAGGTGTCATCGATGACAACGACTAGCTTTGGAACCGTCCTCACTTGTGTCGACGGTCGTATTCAACGGCCAGTTGCCGACTTTCTGGTCACCAGATTCGGGGTGCCTTATTTAGACACGGTGACCCGACCGGGGATGATAAAACATTTGACGTCCTCATACGACCCGGCCACCAACGCCATTCTGACGGACCTCAATACATCCTTGGGTCTCCACGGATCGACTCAAATCGCACTTGTAGCCCACCATGACTGTGTGGGAAACCCGGTCGACGACGACACCCAGCGATCCCAACTCCAGAACAGTGTCGACCACTTCGTTCGTCGCTACCCGGGACTGATCATCACGGGTTTGTGGGTCGGTGAGAAGTGGACCGTCGAAGTTTTCGTTTAATCCGTATCTACGGATAGAGGTGACGAGTCGATATCGTAACGGGGCCGATCCCGGCCCATCCCAAATGCCCCGCCGCCTCACCACAATTATCGCCCTGACCCTCGCCCTCGCGGCATGCAGCGCCATCACCGGAGCGGACCTGACTACTACTACTCCGGACAACGCTGGAACCGGCAACCTCCCCTCCGGTTCGACGACGGCGACCCCTCCGGCCGTGCCCGGTGTCGCCATCGTGCCCGCCGGAGGAGCCAACCTCTACGACTCTCCCGGTGGCAATACTCTGCAGACGATTCATGAGAACATCGCCCTTCCGATCACATCAACCGATGGGTCGTGGGCGGAAGTGGTCGACCCCTGCAGCAATCAGGCATGGGTCAATCTCACCGGGATGCAGCTCGTTTCCAAGTCGGTCGAGCAGTCGCCCGGGAACGGATTCGATCTCGCTCGAGCCAGTGTCGTCGTCGACGCCGGGCATGGGGGGAGGGACTGGGGCGCACCCGGCCCCAGCGGGACACGTGAGTCGAATTTCAATCTCGACATTGCGGACCGACTGCGAATTCGCCTCGCTCAAAGCAACGACGTCGACTGGTCTACAGGGGCCGTGACGCCCGGAGCCACTTATCCCCGCGTGCAATCGATCGTCATGTCACGGGACACCGCCGGCCCCGATGATGGGGACTTCGAGGCCGGACTCGCATACCGCGCCGCTCTGGCAAATAGTCTCGACGCCGACGCTTTGCTGGCGATCCACAACAACACGGGTGCCGATCGCACATACGACGATCCACCCCGGGCCGTGTTCTATGCCCTGTCCGTACCCGGTTCGGATCGACTCGCCTCGCTCATCGACGAGGAGCTCTTCCGTGGTTTTGACCCGTTCTCAGACACCTGGCAGGGGTCGGCGATCCAGGGGACGGCCGCTCGACGAGACCTTTCGACCGGCGGTGACTTTTACGGGCTATTGCGAAGATCGGCGTCACCGGCGGTGATTATCGAGGGCGCATTTGTGTCCGACCCCGCCCAGGAGCAACTTCTCCTGAGCCCGGAGTTCCGTCAGGCCTATGCGGACGGTGTCTACCGCGGGTTGATTCGGTTTCTGACCACCAACGAAACGGGCAGCGAGATCAACGAGCCAGTGGACTTTGACGGAAACGTCGGAAGTCCGAGCACGAACAAATGCGTCGTACCTGAACAGGGCGGATAGGAGTCAACATTTCCTTGCCCGGGGCAGAGAGAGGTGTTGGTGCGGACCCGGTTTGACTAGCGGTAACGCCAGACGATGCGCCCACGGGTGGGGTCATAGGTGGAGACTTCGACGTCGACCATGTCGCCGGGCAAAACCCTGATCCCGCGTCCGCGTCTCATCTTTCCGGATGGCTTAGCGAGCAGTTCGAAACCGCTGTCGAGCTTCACCTCGAATGTCGAGTCGGGAAGCATCTTGACAACCGTGCCCCTCATCCGGATATATTCTTCTTCGTCTTTGGCCATGTTTCCTTCGGTAATTCAGGTGAAACGATAGGCGATCACAGGTTGCAGCGAGAACTCGCCGGGCTAACCCGCAGCCTCAGTCAGGATGGCGTCGATCTGGCCCACGATCCGTTGCGCCTCGTCAACCCAGCGTTGATAGCCGGCGAGGTCGCCCGCACTCAGGGCATCCTGGGCATTTTCGAAAGCCTCATTTGCCTGAACGATGAGAGCCTCGATTGTTTCACCATCGGGAATCCCTCCTTCGCCCTCCTCGGAAACACCGAACACTCTGGCCAGGGCCCCGTCCAGGGTGTCATCCCATTCGACCCGGTCCCCGAAGACGACAGCCACCCTCCTGAACTCGGGGAATCCACCTTCTTCCGCTTCGAGAAAGATCGGTTGGATGTAGAGAACCGATTCTTCGATCGGTATCACCAACAGGTCACCCTTGATCACCTTCGATCCTTGCGAGTCCCAGAGGGTCAGCTGCTGGGAAATATCGGCGTCCTGCTCGATCCTCTGTCCGACTTGCTCGGTCCCATCGACCAATTCGCCCTGAGGCATCCGGAAGTCGACCAGGCGGCCGTATCTTCCGGGCGTCGAGTCAGCCACCAGGAAGCTCGACATGTTCTTCTTGGAACTCGGTGTGAAGGGCTGCAGGAGCAGGTAGGAAAGGTCGGCATCTCCGGGCAACCGGGTCAATATGTAATAGGGCAGGATGTTGTCTAAGTAGACGAACTGGTTGGTCTGGGTACTGAACCCATCTCCCTTGAGAAGGTCGATCCCACCCTGGTCGCCCCGAGAGATGGTTGCCGGATCGACAGGAAAGGCCCACGCGTCATTTCCGGTGAACAACTCCCCTTCAGACCCAACGTGATACTCGAGATACACGCTGCTCTGCACCCTGAACAGGTCCTGGGGGTATCGGAGGTGCTCTTCTACTCCCGGAGGTAGCTCGTCGAATGAGCGGAACAGTCCGGGATAGGTCTTTGACCACCCCTCGATGATCGGGTCGGTTTCATCTGCGAGATAGAAGGTGACTTCACCGTCATATGAGTCGACGATGGCTTTCACCGAATTACGCAGGTAGTTGGTTCCGATATCGACCTCCGATGTTCGGCCGAGACGGTCGATTGCTTCGCGATTCATCGGTTGCGAGTATGGGAAGTCTGCTGAAGCCGTATACAGGTCGAGAATCCAGAGGAGTTTTCCGTCCACTATCACCGGGTAGGGGTCCGTGTCGGGGGTGAGATATGGAGCGATGTTCTCTGCTATCGCCATGACGTTGCGCTCGACAAGAACCGCGCTGTCGGGTCGAATCTCACTCGAGATGAGCAGGTTGAGATCCCGATAGCGCAGAGCGAATGCCAGCTTCTTGAATATGTTGTCGAGTACGACTCCAGCATCCCCCTGGAACTCGTTGTAGTCCGTCCCCTCGCCGGGCAAGGGGAAGTCGACTTCCTGGGGCTGGGACCCGGTCTTCACAATCACCGGGCGACCCGGTTCGTAAGTTTCCCCGAAATAGACCCTCGGCTCATCGACTTCGAGACTGTCGACGATGGCTTCGGGAGGGACATCTTTGAGGAGAAACCGGGGTTGCCCGTTAGCTTCGACGACGGTCGCCTCGTTGACGACGGCCCCAAGCCCATGGGTGTAGAAGAGGCGTTGGTTCTGCCAGTCCTCGGGAAGTGCACCTTCTTCGAGTTCCCGGACAGAGATCATGACCTGCGAGGGCTCGCCGTTGTTGAGGTAGCGGTCGGTATCGACGCGGCTCAGCGAGTAATACAGCCTCAACTCCTGGAAGTTCTGATAGGTGCGGGGAAGCACCGATGTGTCCCAGAGACGGAGGTTGTCGATAATTACTCGATTGGCCTCGATGTCACCGGAGTCGAGATCGCTCGAAGCCTGGAAGTCGCGCACCTCCACCTGGTCGAGTCCGTAGGCAGTACGGGTCATCGCGAGATTATTGGCGAGGTAATCGCGTTCCCGGGTCAGCTCGTTGGGCGTGACCTGAAACCTCTGAATGACGGCTGGATAGATCGACCCTGCGGCGATGGCCACCACCAGCCACGAGATGACCGCGACGATGGTCAGGGTCCACCCGGGCCGCCAGATGTTGACAATGAAAATGATTGCAGCGACCAGGGCAACCGCTATGAGAAGGCGGAGTGCAGGAAGCCTGGCGTTGAAATCCGTGTAGCCCGTTCCAAAGAACAGGTCGGATCGGTTTGAGAAGAGCAACGCGAACATGTCGAGGCGATAGATCGCCGCCCGGATCAGTGCGAGGACAGCCATCAACACCAGAATTTGGGTCTTGGTTCCCTTGGTGATGTTGAGCCCTCGACCCGAATACCTGATCCCACCATTGAAATAATGAACAACCAGGATCAAGACCAGGGTGAGAAGAATCAGGTTGAACATCCAGTCGAGGACTGTGTTGTAAAACGGCAGTCGAAAAAGATAAAAGCCGATATCGGTCTGGAAAATCGGGTCGGTCTTCCCGAAATCGCCACCATTTCGGAATAGGAAGAACTGATCTCTCCACGAAGCCGCCGCTATCCCGAGCAAGAGAGCAAGCCCCCCGCTGATCACCAGCTGCACCTGACGCGCCCTGGGCTCGATCCAATCGCGGAACCGCTCCACAAGCTCTTCTTCTTCGGTCAGATCAAATGGCACCCACCGTGGCGACAGTCGGTCGGCAGCCTTGAGATTTCCCCAGATGACGCCAAAGGCGATCAACACTCCGATGAGTCCGAGAATCAGCGTGGCGCTCCAATTCTTGAGCCAGATCGACTGGTAGCCAATCGAGTCGAACCAGAGAAATTCGGTCCAGAGAGTGCCGAGCGCAGTGAGAAAGAGGTAGACAGCGGCCGCGATAGCGATAAAGATCGTGAACGGGCGTCGACGGTCGGATTTGTATCCGGTGGGAACCCTGGTGAACATTGGAGGTCAGTCTACGAGGCTTCCCCCACAAAGCTTTTGTGAACAGAATTTGGCTACGACACGCCAAACCCATCACAGAACGGATTGAGGTGTCTGTCAGGACGCGATTGCGATTGTGCATTCGCAGCCGGCATGGACGGGAGGAAGATGGTTGGCCGCCTCAGAAGCCGCCTCCCGGCATGAACTACACGGGATACCGGAAGCTACCCACTCGACGGTACGACCGGCGGCAGACCCAACCAGGCCGATGTGATACGCCCGGAGGGCCAGTTGTCGTATTCGGCGCTCGGCCTCGTCGGTACGCCACGCCCGGAACACCTTCGAAGCGCCCGATTGACGCTCCCTCTGCCCGTCCCCTGCCGAGATCAGCTCGGATTTCAGGGCATCCACGAGTGCGGCGACGAAGTCGCCTGATGGGTCTGAGGTAGGTGTCGGCGGCCTCTTCAACTTTTCCCCCGCCATAGCCTCCGCCATATCGTGGCCAGCAGAGAAGCTCTCCGACCAGAGGGCAATCAGATCGGCCTTCAGTGTCGTGGTCAACTGTGGCTTGCTTGGCTTCCAGTCGCTCCTGGTTCGTAAGCCGTCCAAGGCGATGTTCTGCGCCTCGGTGATTGCCTTCTTGATCCCCCGCAGAGCCCGATTCGTAATCGGGAGCAGCAAGGCATCACGCTCTTCGAGAACTGACTCAGACACCCGGATAGGGGCTTGCGAGGCTGGCACGTCGGGCGGAGGCGCCTCGGACGTCGTGGGCTCCCTGTCCGCTGGCCCGACCCCACTGGAGGGCGGGACAACTGCGGTCTCCCCGGGATGTCGGAGCGAGGCGAACAGCTCACCCACGTCATCGGGGCCGGACGGCGGCGGAGCAGATGGCGGTGCGGGCTCCCGGACTTCGGGTTCGGCCTCAGCCACGACCACGCCGTTTTGGGTCTCCTCACTGGCGACGGGTTCGGGGGCCGTGTCTCGATTCGCTTCCTCATCCTCGTTGCGGGAAGGGGGGGCGGCGGGAATCACCTTCACTGTTGGTACCTCGGCTATGGGCGCCGGTTCTGGTTCAGGCCTCCGGGTGGCTTCGGCAGGAGGCTCATCGCCACGAACAACCCGAACTGTCTCACCGGGGACCCAATCCGTGGGTACGTCAGATGAAGCCGGAGGTGGCACCGGTGACGAGGGGACCACTCGCACTGAGCTGTCGGTGGTACGTGACAGCTTGAGGTCGTCGCGTTTTGCCTCGAGCGTTCCCTCGAGATGGCTGAGTGTCGTTCTCACCCCTTCGAGTTCTGCCATCAACTCCTCTCGCCGTTGCTCGAGGGCCTGGGTCCTCTCCTGACTCGCCTCGGACTGGCGGCGGGCCTGTTCGATCATCTCATCGTGAGCTTTGGTGGCGCCGGTGTTGAGCTTTTCGGCGTCCATCGCCGCCGTCCTCACCAGGTCTTCAGCCTCACGACGGGCATTGGAGACGAGACGGTGGGCGTCACGCTCTGCCTCGCCGGTGATGGTTATCGCATCTCGTTCGGCTTGCTTGCTGAGACGGTTTGACTCCACGACCGCCTGGCTCAACATTTCGGTGCCTACAGTCCAGGCGTCGCCGCGAAGTGCCTCTGCATCGCTGCGAGCGTCTTTGCGAGCTTCCTCGGACTCAGCCATCGCTTCTGCGCGCCAGCGGGCGGAGTCCGCCGAGGCACGTTCCCGCATCGATTCGGCCGCCTCTCTAGCTGCTTCCAGGACGGCAGTCACCTCATTGCCTACCACTTCGAACTCGGATTTCAAATCCCGGTCGGCAAACTCGCCCAAACGGGCAGTGAGACGTTCATTCTGTTCCTGGAGTTCGGCGATTTTCGCGGCCACCTGCTCCTGGAATTGGGCGACGGCTGCCGCATCCACACCGCGGATGACGGTGCGGAATTTTGCGTCACGAACTGAATCAGGCGTCACTTCAGGGGCCATTCACCATAGAAGATACCGATGATCGGTAGCTTTTCTGACGATTGTCAGGCGGGTTCTAGCCCTTCGAGGTAGGCAACAGCCTCTTCGAGAGTGGCGACGGGCACGATTTCTATGCCGTTTCTGTGTGCTGTTAGGGCCTCTTCGTAGTTGCCGGCAGGCACCAGAATTATCGTGGCGCCCGCCGCCTCGGCACCGGCCACTTTTTGACGGATACCGCCGATGTTTCCCACAGCCCCGTCGAATTGAATCGTCCCGGTCCCGGCGATAACTCTTCCCTTTGTGAGCTCTCCCGGCGTAAGCGTGTCGATTATCGCCAGAGCGTGCATCATTCCCGCCGATGGACCGCCGATGTTCCCGACATCAATCGTCACCGGGAATGGCGGATCGGTGAGCTCGCGTACGACCACGCCGATGATTGGTGACTCGGGATCGTCCTCACGGGCGGCGAGTGTCAGTTCGATTGTCTTCTCTGACCCCTCGCGGATGACACCGATTTCGATGGTGTCTCCCGGTTCGAGCCCATCCAAGGCATCGCTGACTTCGGCGGCCCGTTGAATCGGCTCGCCATCGACACTCAAAACCGTGTCACCAAGTTCGAGGGCACCGTCAGCAGGCAGTCCCACGACGATCTCTGCGACGATCACCTCGCGAGGGACCATCTCATACCCGAGGCTGGACAGAGCGACGGTGATCGCCCGCACCTGTGACTCATCCATCTGGGTGAGGACTCTGGTCCGATACTCCTCGTCCGACTCGTCCGGCGGTCGAACTCTGTCCTTGGCAACCAGATCGATCGTCGGGTCGATACCGGCGATCATTGCCTCAAAGATGTTGACATCCTGGCTGACCACCGTGAGCATCAGCAACTCGCCATCGGGAGTGAACACCTCGGGGCCGTCGATCGCGATTGCGTCAGCAGCATCGGAAACCGGGCCGGCCGACCAGGCGAGATAGGGCAGCTCGACACTCCACAGGATCACACTGAGGACCCCGAAGAACAACAGGAAACCTGCCAGATACAGTGGCCATGAGGAGGTCGATTGGTGCTGTTGGTCTTCCACGAGAAAAGGGTAACGGTCGCTTTGGGTTACCGGTCTTAGACGTATGATCGCCTACAAACGGTTTCCAGGAGATAAATAATGACCACGGCAGTAATCACCCAACGCGTGTTTCCACGGACCCGTCTCATGTCGGTCGTCCTCGTTGTCAGCGCAGCGGCGCTGACTGCCCTGGCCGCTCAATGGCGGATAGAACTGCCCTTTACGCCGGTGCCGATCACGGGACAAACCTTCGCTGTGCTCCTCAGCGGGGCGGCGTTGGGGATGACACTGGGCGCCGCCGGGCAGCTCCTCTATGTTGGTGTGGGTGCGTTGGGAGCACCTGTGTTCACCGACGCGTCGGGTGGAATGGACGTGATTCGCGGTGCCACCGGGGGCTATCTGATTGGCTTTATATTTGCCGCCGGCCTGGTGGGGTGGATGGCTGAGCGCCGACAGGACCGGAAGTTCGCCACGATGTTCACTGCGTTTTTACTCGGGTCAGCCGTGATCTACGCGTTCGGAGTGGTTGGATTGATGATCGCCACCGACTGGGACTTCGCGACAGCCTTCGCCAATGGAGTTGTTCCTTTCCTGTTCGGTGACCTCATCAAGGCCTCGGCAGCCGGGATCTTGTTACCCGGCGCCTGGAGACTGCTGGGCGAGGATTAGGCGGTTTCGAGCTCTTCGCCGAGGTAAGCCTTGATCACAGCGGGGTTTCGCTGAACCTCGCTGGGGACTCCTGTAGTGATGGGCCGCCCGAAGTCAACCACCAATACCCGGTCGGCAATGTCCATAACCAGGCCCATGTCGTGTTCAACGAGGATCAACGCGATCCCGAGCTCGTCCTGGACATCCAGAATGAAACGGGCCATGTCCTCGGTTTCTTCGAGGTTCATCCCGGCTACGGGCTCGTCGAGAAGCAACAACTCCGGATCCATGGCCAGGGCCCGGCCCAGCTCGACCCGTTTCTGGATTCCGTACGGCAAAAGCCCGACGGG
>DATDCF010000037.1:0-5907 GCA_036524475.1 Acidimicrobiia bacterium
CATGGGATTCACCACTGCCGTGACTCACGGGCCGCCCCTCAATGCAGCGCTCTGCCTCGAAGCCGAAGTAGAAAGCCAAGTCGAGAGCCTTTCGGAAGGGTCGTGCATCCTCGGCTTGAGGACTTTACGTCCGAATGTCTGATCCGATCGGCGAAATCATCGGGGACTATCGGGCATTCGCTGCGCAGCAGCGAGATCGGCTGGCCACACGCGGTATCGACATCACTCCATACCAGCTCAGCCATCTTGCATACCGGGTCCCCGAGTGGGACCAGTACGTGCATGTTCGGACGCTCATCGAACGCCACGCGGTCGCCAATCACGAGAACGTCTGGAACGGTCGCCCGATCTCCTTGATCGTGCCCGCCGATACGCTCGAAGTCCTCGATGGCAAGCTCGTGCCGCTGATCGAGCTCATCCCGCCCGTGCACCAGCGCGTCTACAAGATGGGTTTGGAGCACCTCGGCGTCGTGGTCGGCGACACGTTCGACGCGTTTGTGGAAACCCACAAACCCGTCCTAACGGGACAACAATTCCAGGGTCCGAACAGCACACCCGACCCCGTCTACATCTTGTTCGAGGACTTCACCCACGTGAAGTTCTATCGGCATTCACTGAGGGCGTCGGTCGAGTTCGAAGATGGCCCGTTCGACGGGTTCCATCACGTCGACGACTGGGTTCCGCAGCGTCTTGTGACCGCGACTGGTCCAAATCAGCTGCCGCGCTGAACGGGGGCGCTCCATCTCGCTAGTGGCGCGTCCCGCTAGTCGTCGATTGCCTCGATGCCTTGTTGTTTCAGGATTTCGAGGTGGTCTTTCCTCGCCTGGAGCTGTTCGGGAGGGTGTCCTTCCCATTCAGTGAGTTCGTCGACGACCCGCAAGGCGTCGCGAGAACGGTACGACTTGGTTGGGTTGCCGGGGAATCTCTTGTCGGTCAGATTCGGGTCGTCCTCGTGGGGACCGGTGGGCTCGACGATGTAAATTCGTCCCTGTCCCTCACCCTCGGCCAACTCGGCTCCCCATACAGCGGCGTCCACAGTGGCGGTGAAATACACGTGGTTCGCCTTCCTCCGGCTGCCGTAGTTGGAGTTGTAGCCGGGCTCGATCACATCGCCGGGCTTCAAATCGGCAGTAGTGCCGTGGTAGTACCGCTCATCAGTCGTGTCGGCCATGCCACAACCTCATCTTTTACTCTTTTCCTCGTCCCACCATTCGAGCACCCTCGAACCGATCAACGTCAGCCACTTCGAGGGTTCGCCGGCTGGTACGTCCTCTTCGAACCAGACCCGGCCAGGTTGCCGCCCGCCGGAGATCCACGTGCCATCAGGCTGTCTGACGTCTTCGATTCCTTTGATCGCCTCGGCCAGTCGCTCGTCTGGGGTCGTGTCGCCCAGGAGCGATGCCCGCCGGAAGTAGTCAGCGGCGTTGAGGATGCTGTAACGCCAACGAAACGGGTAGATGAATTCGAAGACCCAGTCGCCAACGGGTTCGCCGGTGGAGAGTTTCCGGATGAGCCCCCTCTCCAGCAGGTACTCCTCGCCTCTATGGCGGGCGGACTTGGTTGCGTTCGTCCCCCGACCGGCCTCCTCTAGGGCGAGCAGCCCCTTTAGAGAATTCAACGTCGAATGAAACGACGACCGTGTGTCGCCTTCTATCCACTCGCAGTTCCAACCGCCGTCTTCGAGCTGGTGGTCGACGAACCAGTCTCCGATGGCGGAAACGTCGGCTCCCAACCACAGGCCGCTGGCCAGCGTCCAGGCGTTTATGCAACAGTCGACCTCGCCGCCCCAGTACGGCAAGTCGTCATACTCCCATCTCGAGTTGGCTTCGAGCTTCTGGACGGTGTCCCGTACCTGGAGAACGGTGGGGTCCATGCCCCAATCCCGGAGACTCTTCAGGGACCACGTGGTGGCGGTCCATGGCTGGCTGCCCCGTACCGCTTCGGGGCCGTCGAAGTCGAAGTCGGATGGGAAAAACGCCCCGCCGGCCCACTGTCCATCAGGGTCTTGATGAGATAGGAGCTCAGCACCGATCCCCTGCGTGGAGATCAGGGCTCGGGTCGCTTCCCAAACCTCTGGTGGTTCTCCGAGGAGATCGCGCTCGACCTGCCAGCGGAGGGCGGGATCGGAGTCGAGAATCCAATCTGTCAACGCGGAAGGTTCCATTGGTGCAAAGTACCACGATGTCGGGCATTCCAAACTCGGACATTCCTCCTGCCCAACACCGGAATTCGATCGGGGTCAACCCGGGACCCTGGGTGTGTAACGGGGGCTACCCGCCCACCTTTGTTGCCGGTTTGATATTTCGGTTTATTCGGAAGAGGTTGTCCGGGTCGTACTTCATCTTGATCTCGGCAAGGCGTTCGAGGTTCCCTCGATAGGAATTGGCGATCCGCTCGTCTGACTCGTCGGCGGATTGGAAGTTGACGTAATTCCCGCCGGTCGAATACTCCTTTAGCACCGACCAAGCTGTCCTCACCCACTCCCGGTTGGCCGTCGCCGCACTCTCGTCGGGATACATTGATTGAACGACACACGCGAAGGCCGCGTCACGATTTCCCACCGATCCATCGGACTCATCGAAGTCGGCCAGGGCGCCCTCTAGATGGAAGAGGACAATTTGGTTGGCGGGAGCTGAAAGACCATCGAACTGAGCCCTGTAATCGGCGAGGAGTTCATCGCTGAGACCGGGGACGAACTCAGACTTCCAGTAGTAGTGCATTCCTTTCGGCTGGGTAGCGTCCAGCATCGCCTGTTGCTCCGTATACCCCTTGACCTGAATAAGGTCGGCCCACGGGTTCCCGTACGATCGCACCTCGGCAAGATCGACCTCGGCCTGGGCCAGCGAACCGGTATGGCAGACCACCAGTCCGACCATTGGCTTGCCGTGTTTGTCGTCGGACAGCCAGGGTGCCGGTGGCGCATTACGCATCAACATTGCCATCGTGAGTTCACGCGGGGCGTTATCGGTAACTTTGCGGAACAGGTCGACAACACCCGCTGCCTCGTCGGCGGACCAAGCGATCAAACCTGCCAGGATCTCAGGTCCGACGGGATGTAGCTGGAAGGTGAACTCGGTGACAATCCCGAAGTTTCCCCCTCCTCCTCTCAAGGCCCAGAAAAGGTCGTCATTCAACTCACGTGACGCCCTGAGCACCTCGCCCGAAGCGGTCACGACCTCGACCTCGATCAAGCTGTCGACCGTCCATCCATATTGACGGGTCAGGTAGCCGAAGCCACCCCCGAGGGTGAGGCCTGCGACGCCGGTTTCGGAGACAAATCCCAGGGTCGTGGCAAGACCGTGCTCCTGGGTGGCACGATCGACATCCCCGAGCGTGCATCCGGGCTGCACGACAGCGACCCGGGCCTCTGCATCGACCTCGACACCCCGTAAACGCGACATGTCGATCGTAAGCCCACCATCCACGAGAGCCAGACCGGCAATATTGTGACCCCCACCCTTGATCGAGATCTCGATGTGGTTGTCGCGGGCAAAATTGACGATCCTTACGACATCCCCGACGGAGTCCGGCTGAATTACGACGGCCGGGAGCGTGGCAATGTCCCCGTTCCATATGAGTACTGCTTCGGCGAAACCTTCGTCGGTAGGTTGCAGCACTCTCCCCTGGAGGTGGGGGGCAAGGGTGCCCACCGCCGCCCGGAGGTCATCCTCTGCCCATCGGTTTTGAGTGGTCACCAGGTTCCTTTCTCGAGATGTCCGAATCTATCACCTTACGCCAACCTTGAGTCCTTCGGGCCTCCACAGGCAAGATGAGGATGATTTCAGGTTTGGACGGTTGCGGTCCGGTCCCCACTACGTTTCTTGGCTTGAACCGACGTCGTTAGCGTGGTTACGCCGAGTTCGCTCGACCGATAGCGGAGAGTCTTGGAAGTACATATTATTGCCGCTATGTGCGAGCGTTGAGCCAGTCGATAAGTAGCTGTGGTATCTCGGGGTGGAACGACTTCGTTGCCTGCTTGAGATAGAGCTTCGGGTTCGAGACCGCGGCCGGTTCTTGTCTCAGAATGTGATCCGCATCCTGAATCAGATGAGTTTGCGCCGTTGGGACATGTTTGGCGACCACCTCTAGGTCGGACGGGTCGACCTGGACGTCCTTTGAGCCTGTGATCGCCAACATCGGGACCATGACCTTCTTAAGCGCGGGAACCGGGTCATAAGCCATTAACTCGCGCATCCATCTGGCGTTGACCCTTGCCAATCGGATTCGGGTGACATCTCCGGTGGTGGCCTTCAGTCCCCTCGCGACAAAACCGGTTCGACGCCCAGTTCGCTGAGGAGTGATCTGACCCGGCGTTCGACTTCGTCTCTTATCGGGCGCACTTCCTCGAGACTTTTGCCCGAAGGGTCTTCAATTTCCCAGTCGATATAACGCTTGCCTGGGAACACCGGACAGGTGTCTCCGCATCCCATCGTGACCACGACATCGGCGGCGCGGACCATGTCGTCGGCCCACTGTTGAGGGACCCCACCGCTGATATCGATCCCCTTCTCCGCCATTGCGGCGATGGCCACCGGGTTGATTTGATCGGCGGGCTCAGAGCCACCACTGAAAACGTCAACCGTGCCCCGCCCGAGATGGCCGGCCCAACCCGCGGCCATCTGTGAGCGGCCGGCGTTGTGGACGCACAGGAAGAGGATGCCGGGGTTGGGGATTGTGTCTGAGGATAGCGACATTATTGGGGTGCAGTCACCGGTGGCCGCCGTCGGTAGAGGGCGAGGGAAACCGTATACGACACGACCAGGATAGCGAGACTCCAGGCGACGGCGGCCCAGATGTCAGCGCCCGGAGTGCCTTCCGTCAGCAACGAGCGCATCGTCTCGATGATCGGAGTCATCGGTTGGTTTTCGGCGAAGCCTCGCAGCAGTGGCGTCATCGATTCGGTCGGTACGAACGATGGGCTGATGAAGATCAGCAGAAGCAGGATATAGGCGAAAGCACCGGCACCTTCAGGTGTTTTTGCCATCAGTCCGAAGAGAATGGCCATCCAAGTAATGGCCAAAGTGAACAGCACGAGAAGACCGCCAAACACCAGCCAACCAGCGGTGCCTGCGGCGGGTCGAAACCCGATCAGCGCTGCCACCAGGATCACCAGGAGGCAGGAGAAAAGGTTGGACAGCGTTGACGACAGCGCTTGCCCGCTCAGGACAGACGAGGGTGCCAACGGCATCGTCCGGAAGCGGCCGATGATGCCTTGCTGCAGGTCCATGCTCAGGCGCAGTGCGGCATAGGCGACGCCACTCGCCACTGTCATGATGATTACCCCGGCGGTGATGTAGTCGACGTAGCCGATGGCCCCGGTCTGTGTCCCGAGGGCCCCACCGAAAACGTATACAAAGAGCAGCATCATCGCGATCGGCGTCAAGACGACGGTGATGATCGTGTCGAGACTGCGGGTGGTGTGACGGAGGCTTCGTTTGGTCATGGTCCATGTGTCAGTTAGAGCTCGCATTTTGCTCCTCCTTTTCTTTGCCGAGGATCTTGAAGAACACGTCGTCCAATGTCGGGTCCTGCCTGGAGAACCCGGTCGGCTCGATCCCGGTATCTTTCAAACGGATGAACAGGTCGGCTATCTCGGCAACGGAGCCGGTGGTTGCGACGACGAGTTTGGAGTCCATCGTTTTGGTTACGTGTTGTTCGCCTAGAGCTTTCTGCGCCGCTGCCAACTGTGCCTCGTTGCTGAACTCAAGTTTTATGAATCCCGCCGGAACCATCTGCTTCAGCTCTTCCGATGTCCCGCTGGCCGCAATCCGGCCGTCACGGAGGATCGCAATCTCGTCGGCGAGATGATCGGCCTCATCGAGGTACTGCGTGGTCAGAAAGACCGTGGTCCCGTTCGCGGCCAGTTGGCGGATGGTCACCCACATGTTGGTTCGGCCTATGGGGTCG
>DATDCF010000038.1:0-11428 GCA_036524475.1 Acidimicrobiia bacterium
TGTCTGGTATCTCGATCTCGACCTCCACATAATCCCCATCGCTCTTCTCGGTGGGGGCGACTCCGCCCGCCAGCTGTTCGAGCCAGCCTGACTCGTCGACTGACGGGTGGGTCTCTGTTGTCTCGTCGTCATCGCTGGGAGGAGGGGCAAGAAGACCCAGACTGTGAAGCGAGAAAATCATCCGAACGGCGGAGCCACGGCCGAATCGTTCTTCGAGGTCATCGATCGTGACCGGGGGGATCAGCCGCACGAGGTAGTGCCAGCTGCTGGGGTCGAGGGTGACCTTGGCGTCGACACTGCTGACTAGCCGTATGTCTCCCTCCATGACACCCGCACTCGAGATCTCGGTCTCCAGAGCCCGCAACTCTGCGACGCTGGCAGCAATGGTCTCCGCCTCGTGTCCGGCAGTTTCAGGCCCGTTTGGCGCCCCCATGGAGAAGGAGCCGGTGTCCTGGCTCCCGAGCACGAAGACGATATCGGCGATAGTGTCGGAGTCATCGCCGGCGTAAACACCGCGAGGGCTATGGAGTTCGGCACCGGTCAGCAGCCCGTCCCGAAAGTGGATTCGACCTTTGCGGACGCCCGAAATATCAAGTGAGCCGGTCTTCTTGGTGACCTGCACAATTTGAATGAGATCGTCAACGGACCAGTCTCCCAACTGTCCCGAAAGGTTCATGCCTTTTTCCATCACTCCTCGTAGATCTTCCCGCGAGCCTCAAGTATCGGCACTACGACCGTTCGAGTTGAGAAGAAAATAGGTCTGAATACCCAGACGCGCCCTAATTCTTCTTCGCCTGTTTCATGAGCCGCTTCTTCTCACGGAGCTCGAGAACATCCTCGAATTCGGCGACATCGGCGATGCTCGGCCAATCAGCCGCTGCTTCCTCCCACCCGTCCGGTTGGATTCCAAGTCGTTTCCCGAGCAACCCAACGAAAATCCTCGACTTTCCGTCCCCAAAACCCGGCAATGCTTTGAGCCGGCGGAGAAGCTCCTTGCCGCTGTCGGCGGTCATCCAGAGATTTGAGGCATTGCCGTCATAGTCATCGACTATCACCTGACACAGATCCCGGGCCCGCTTCGCCATTGCCGACGGGTAGCGATGGATGGCGGGCGGCCCCTTGAAGATTTCCTCCAGGTACGTGAGGTCCTTGGTTGCAATCCGGGAAGCATCGAGCTCTTCGCCAAGGCGGTCCTTCAGCAACTGCGGACCGTAAAACGCACGCTCCATGGGGAATTGCTGATCCAGAAGCATCCCGATCAGGAGGGCGAGATCGTCAGATGCGAGGAGGTGGTTGGCTTCATCGGATTCGGTGAAATTGAGGCGATCGGGTCGTTTCATAACCCGAACGGTAGCAATCGAACTCGAGGCCGAAGATGGAGGCCGAACGCTGAGGAGTCAAAAGACCGCTTACGCCAGGATGCGAACCAGGACGTAGAGGGCAAGCATCGCGATAGGGACGTAAGCTATCGATTCGAATGATATTTCCCGCTTGAACCTCGTGCCATCCAACCTATGAGCCCCCCAGCAGCTTCTTCCTTCAAACTAGCTCCCGGACCGATACCCATCCACGAGGCGATCGACCCGAATTCATTGGACCAATCAAGGGTCAGATGACAGATATCTTCATCGTCGACGGATGCCGGACTCCGATGGGGAAACTGGGCGGCCAGCTAGCACATGTCCGTCCCGACGATCTGGCGGTCCACGCTGTCAGCCGACTCCTCGCCCGCAATCCCAACGCCCCTGCCGATCACATCGAGGACATCCAGTGGGGCGCGGCCAATCAAGCCGGTGAGGACAACCGCAATGTCGCCCGAATGGTCGCCTTGCTCGCCGGCATGCCCATCGAAACCTCGGGCGCCACCGTGAACAGGCTGTGCGGGTCGGGGATGCAGGCGATCATCTCATCCACCCACGCATTGATGGCCGGATGGGGAGACCTCGCCATCGCCGGGGGATCCGAGTCGATGAGCCGTTCTCCTTATGTTCAGATGAAGGCAGACCGCCCGTTTGCCACCGGAGCCCCTGAGACGGTCGACACAGTTCTCGGCTGGCGGCTCACCAACGACCGTATGAAGGAGATGTATCCCCCGATCACCCTGGGCATGACGGCAGAAAGAGTTGCCGACCGGTTCAATGTCAGCCGGGAAGACCAGGATGCTTTTGCCCTGGAAAGTCATCGCCGCGCCGTCCGCGCCCAGGAGACAGGGGCCTTCAAAGACGAAATCGAACCGTTGGATGCCCCCACCGATGCTCGCGGCCGCCAACACACCACTATCGAATCCGACGAGGGGCCACGCCCCGACTCCAGCATGGAGTCTCTATCTCGCTTGGCCCCGGCGTTCCAGGAAGGAGGGACGGTGACCGCGGGGAACTCTTCTCCCATGAACGACGGTGCGGCAGCGCTTCTCCTCGCCACCGAAGCCGGGTTGGAGAAATACTCCCTGGAGCCAATGGCACGGATCGTGAGTTCCGCCGCAGTAGGCGTGCATCCAGACCTCATGGGAATCGGGCCCGTTCCTGCCAGCCGAAAGGCCCTCCAACGTGCCGGTATTGGCATCAGCGACGTCGGGTTGGTCGAGTTGAACGAGGCGTTCGCCTCGCAGACGCTCGCATCGATGCGCGAGCTGGGACTCAACCACGACACGGTCAATGTCAACGGCGGGGCGATCGCCATCGGACATCCATTGGGGGCATCCGGGGCCCGCATCGTCGTAACACTGGTGCACGAAATGCGGCGAAGCAACACTCATTACGGCCTGGCGACAATGTGCATCGGGGTTGGCCAGGGTATAGGCATGGTCGTCGAGCGTGTCTGATGGGCCACTCCATGGAGTCACGGTTGCCGAGTTTGGCAACCTGATAGCGGCGCCGTACGCCGGAATGCTCCTTGCGGACCTCGGGGCCAGGGTGATCAGGGTCGAACCGCCCCAAGGAGACCTCGGACGGAGGTTCGGTCCCTTCCAGAATGGCGAGTCAGCATTCTTCATGGCCGTGAATCGGGGCAAGGAGTCGCTGGCCCTCGACACCAAAGACTGGGTCTCCAAGCGGGTGCTGGACAATCTGGTCAAGAAGGCCGACGTCGTCCTGCACAATCTAAGGCGCGGCGCGATGGAACGGCTATCGCTGGGTGAGCCGCGGTGTCGCGAGCTGAACCCCTCTTTGATCTATACAGAGATTTCTGCCTTCGGGTCAACGGGGCCCTACGCCGACCGACCTGGCATCGACATCGTATTTCAGGGTGAGTCAGGCATGATCTCGATCTCAGGCGACCCGAAAGACGGCCCGAGAAAAACCGCGACAACGATCGGTGATTACGTTGCAGGGACCAATGCCGCCCTGGCCACATGTGCCGCTCTGGTCGAATCTCCAACCGGAGGGCGCCGGATCGACGTCTCGTTACGCGATGGGCTAATGGCCACCCAGTCAGGATGGAATGCCATCGCGTTTTCGACCGGGGAACAGCCCGAACGCACCGGGACCAGCAGTCCTTTCCTCGCGCCGAACCAGGTGTTTGAGGCTTCGGACCAACCGTTCACCCTGGCGATCGTGTCCGATCGGCATTTCGAGTCGTTGTGCGGCGCTCTCGGTCTCGAAGACCTTGCAGCCAGGTACCCGACAAACGAGGATCGGATGCGGGAACAAAAGGGATTGATTCGCACTTTGTCCAGGCTGTTCGCCACCAAACCAGCGGACCATTGGATCGATCTCATCGATTCGGCGGGAATACCGGTGGGGCCAGTGCTGACAATCGCCGAGGCCTTCGACGATCCCCAGGCGCGGCACAACGAGATGCTCGTCGAGTTTGACCATCCCGTCGCCGGAGTGGTTCGGGCAACAGGCAGTCCAATACGAGTCGACAATTCTCCTGCAAGGAGCAGGACGACACCACCCCTTCTCGGAGCGCACACGAGGAACCTGCTGATCGAACTGGGTGTCGATACCGATACCGTCACGAGAATGATCGCCGAAGGCAAAGCAGTCGAACCGTGATCCCACCACCTCGCATCCCTGCCGCGGTAGAGGTCACCCCGAGCGACGACCTCGCCGGATTCCTCTTCTGGATGGACGACATCGGGCCTGGATGGCAAGACGTGAAATCCGAGTTGACCGAGGCATTTACCGGGGCGAGAGAGGCCGCCAAATCCGAGACGTCGATGGTTTTCATAGTCAAGAACGACGACCTCCTGGGGAGAAACGGGCCGACAAGGGCCATGGCCGCCGCCGGTTTGGTCTCGGCGGCAAGGACCGCGGCACTCGAGGGCGTTTCCAAAGAATGGACCGCCAACGTGGTTGCCTACGACCTCGTCGTTTCCCCGACGGAGGTGCTCGGGCGGGCAAAGTTCGTCCTAGAAAACGGAATCACCACCGGGGAGATAATCCACCTGGGCCCGGGCCACATCGGAAAGGCCCTGATTTGAAGGGGACGATCGTTGTCACCGGGGCCGCCAGGGGGATCGGGAGGGTCCTCGCTGAGAAGCTGGCCGAAAGCGGTCCTTTCACAGTCGTCGGCGTAGACCTTTCCCCGGAGCTGGGCCTATCTGAAGCGATCGTGCCGGTACAGCTCGACCTCACATCCGAATCTGGCCCGCAACAGGTTCGCGAGACAGTCGAGGGACTTGGCCTGCCGCTACTCGGATTGGTCAACAATGCCGGCATCACCCGGGACGCCCGTCTCGTCAACATGACCGACGCCGACTTCTCCGCCGTCCTCGAAGTGAATCTCGGAGCTGCGTTCAAGTTGACCACGGAACTCGCTCCACTCATGACGGAGGGCGCTGCGGTCGTGAACATCGCGTCGCGGGCCTATCTGGGCAACTTCGGACAGTTCAACTATTCGATGTCAAAGGGCGGGCTCGTGGGGATGACGAGAGCCCTCGCCATATCGCTGGCCCCAACGGTGAGGGTGAACGCTGTGGCTCCTGGTTTGATCGCGACCGAGATGTCGATGGCGATTCCGGAAAACATCAGAGAGAAAATGGTGTCGGCCATTCCCCTGGAGCGCATGGGCACCCCCGAAGAGATCGCCAATGCCGTCTGGTTCCTGATATCCCCGCTCTCCTCCTATATAACAGGAGAGGTCCTGGTAGTAGGGGGCGGCCGGAGTCTTACTTGAGTCGACGCAGGCGACTCAAGTAAGACGACTCTTCCCCCAAAGGCGGAGCCGCCTGGGGGAAGTGGCATCGGACCTTCAGGGACGATGCCGAAGGGGGTGTGAGAAGAACGCTGGCAGAGCTTGAGTGGTTGTCTTGAGTCCCCCCTACCGCCGAGCAAGCTCGGCGGAGCCTTCCCCCCATGCGTCGCTCCGCTCCTTCGGGGGACAGTAAACGTGGCGGCTTCTAGTAGTAGACCCTGCTCACCGTCTCGGCGACCATCGCCGGCTTGTCGCCATCCTCGACTTCGATGGTCACCAGCCGGTTGATTTGAAGACCACCACTGACCTCGGTGACCGAAACCAGACTGACCCGAGCGCGTATTCGTGATCCGACCGGTACCGGGGCCGGGAAACGCACCTTTTCCAATCCGTAGTTGATCCCCATCTTCGGCGATCCGAGGTCGAGTTCGACCTGGGCGGCCAACGGAACAACCAATGCAAGCGTGAGAAAGCCGTGGGCGATCGTCCCACCGAACGGACCGGCTTTCGCCCTGTCCGCGTCAACGTGAATCCACTGGTGGTCGTCGGTTGCCTCGGCAAACTGATTGACCCGGTCCTGGTCGATAGTCATCCAGTCGGTGACTCCGATTTCCTGTCCGACGAGTTCAACGAGATTCTGAGGTATTTCCATATTGCGATTGTGCCATTTCCACTCAGGCGGTGAATCAATAGTATGTTTGGGGCCATGGCCAAAGAGACGAAGCTGATGGTCTGGATCGACCAGGACCTCTGCACAGGTGACGGAATCTGCGAGGAGATCACCCCCGACGTTTTCGTGGGGCGTGACGACGGGCTCTGGGTGGTCAAAGAAGAGTCGAAATACTTCGACAGAACGGTGATTTTCGACGGCGAAGCGGCACCCGACGGGGCTCGCGGCCTGGCCCGGGTACCCGACGAACTCATCGAGGACACGATTGAATCGGCCGAAGAGTGTCCCGGGGAATGCATCATGATCGAGCCGTATTCGGCCGACGTCGTCCACCAGGGCTGAGCCTTAGCGCGGCTAGCCTCTGCGGTAGTGCCAACGCTCGACACGAGAATCGACCCGAACTCCGAAGAGTTCACCGCCAATCGCAATGCGATGCTGGCGATCATCTCCGAATTCAACGATCTGAACGCTCAGGCGATGCAAGGCGGTGGCGAAAAGTACATCGATCGGCATCGGGAGAGGGGAAAGCTCCTGGTCCGGGAGCGAATAGAACTCCTCCTCGACCGCGACTCCCCGTTTCTCGAACTCTCCACCCTTGCCGCATGGGGAACCGACAAGAACATCGGAGCGAATCTGGTTACCGGAATCGGAGTGGTCAATGACGTCGAATGCGTCATCCTCGCCAACGATCCGACGAGCCAGGCTGGATCCTTCAATCGGTACACCCTCGCCAAGAGTCTCCGTGCCATGGACATTGCCCGGGAGAACCGACTCCCTCTGATCAACCTGATCGAGTCGGGCGGGGCCGACCTACCCGACCAGGCCGCGGTGTTCCTCACCGGCGGAAAGTGGTTCCGCAACCTGACCCAACTCTCCAAGCTGGGAATCCCCACCATTGCGATCGTCTTCGGGTCGTCCACAGCCGGCGGGGCGTACTTCCCTGCAATGTGCGACTACTCGATAATGGTCAAGGATCAGGCCAAGGTCTTCCTGGGTGGACCGCCACTGGTGAAAATGGCAACCGGCGAGGAATCTACCGACGAAGAATTGGGCGGCGCCGAAATGCATTCACGCACCTCGGGTCTGTCTGATTATTTCGCCAACGACGAACATGAAGCGATACGGATGGGTCGCGACATCGTTGCCCATTTCAACTGGCGCAAGCTCGGCTACGGGCCGACTAAGGCGCCTGATGAACCCATCTACGAGGTAGACGACATCCTCGGGGTCATTTCACGAGATCTAAAGGTGCCTTTCGACCAGAGAGAATTGCTGGCCCGGTTCCTGGACGGTTCCCGATTCGAGGAGTACAAGGCGCTGCACGGGCAATCCATCCTCACCGGTTGGGCCTCGGTGCACGGATTCCCCATCGGTGTCATCGCCAACCAGCAAGGCGTGATTTTCAGCGAAGAGGCTCAAAAGGCGACTGAATTCATCCAACTCTGCAACCGCCATGACACCCCCCTGGTGTTCATGCACAACACCACCGGATACATGGTGGGCAAGGACTATGAACAGAGGGGAATCATCAAGGACGGGGCAAAGATGGTCAATGCAGTGTCCAACTCGGAGGTTCCCCACATCGTCCTAATGACCGGCGTCTCATACGGTGCCGGCAATTACGGGATGTCGGGTCGTTCCTTCGACCCCCGTTTCGTTTTCGGATACCCGAACCACAAGGTTGCGGTCATGGGCCCGAAACAACTAGCCGGTGTGATGTCGATCATCGGCCGGGCGGCAGCCGAGTCTCGCGGGATCGACTTCGATGAAGAAGCCGACGCCGAACAACGCGCCGGGATAGAGAGTCAGATCGAATACGAGGAGCAGGCCTACTTTTCCACCGCCCGGGTTCGCGACGATGGACTCATCGACCCACGTGACACCAGGCACGTATTGGGCATGGCACTGTCAGCAGTGCATTCGAATGTGGTGGAAGGAACCTCCGAATTCGGTGTCTTCCGGATGTAGTGGTCCTTCTTATCAGTTCTCGAAGACGACGACGACGTCTGAATAGCCGAGGCTGGTGAAGAAGTTCGTGAGCACGCTGGTGGCATTGTCCTCGGCTTTATCGAGGATTCCCTTCTCGATCGCCCCTTCGAGAAGAACGGTCTCGGCAATCCGGCGCGCCTCGGATTCGAGCTGAGGGTCGCCTTTGGCGAAAATTCCCAGGTCCCGGTCCAGCACCTGGGTGGCCTCGTTGTCGACATCGACGTATTGGATCTCAGCGCGGGGAATGGTGATCTCTACGAGGCCGTCTTCCGAAACTTCGAAACTGGAAGTAGCGATACCGGACAGATCGACGCCCGCCCCGATTCCCGCAACGGCGATCATCCGGAGACTGTCGCCGCGCGCCCAGTCCAGCCAGCCTTCGTCTGTCCCTTTTTCGACGATGGTGTATTCGACGACCTCGACCGTGGTCAAAGCAGCCATGTCCCGGACAGACTGCACCATGGCAGGCCCGACTTCGAGATAAGGCTTGGGGGCGAGCGCCTCCGCGACGTCAGCAGGTGTCGGTATGCCATCGGCAATGGCGAATATCTTGGAAACCACAAATGCGCCGAGCCCCAACACAACCGCCAGGAAAACACCGCCGATGATCACCCAGGCGTTGCGTACTGATTTCGATTGGGGCTGAGATTGCACAGCGATATCACCTGTTGCCACGTTGAACGAACTCCCGTAAGGGTTGCTTGATAGTTTAGACGCCAACTACGCACCGAAAGTTCCCACCATTAGCCTCATTCCCCAATGATCACGAGACTTCTAGTCGCCAACAGGGGCGAGATCGCCAGGAGGATCTTTCGTACATGTCGACGACTCGGTGTCGAGACCGTGGCGATCTTTTCCGATGTCGATCGCGATGAGCCCCATGTCGTCGAAGCCGACCACGCGTTCCACCTCCCCGGTTTGAGCGCCGCAGAAACCTATCTGGACATTCATCGGATCATCGCAATCGCCTCTGAATCGGGTGCCAATGCAATCCACCCTGGATACGGATTTCTTGCCGAGAATGCCGTGTTCGCGGAGACGGTTGTCGACGCCGGGTTGGTGTGGGTGGGGCCAACTCCGGAATCGATGCGGCAAATGGGCTCCAAAATCGAGGCCAAGGCCCTGATGGCGGGGGCGGGGGTTCCCATTTTGCAAGGCGTCGACCTGAGTGACCTGCCACCGGACGAAATCCAAACCCACGGGAACGACATCGGCTATCCGCTCCTGGTCAAAGCAAGTGCCGGTGGCGGAGGCAAAGGAATGCGAATTGTCGACCGCCCGGAAGATCTGCTTGTGGCTGTCGAGGGTGCATCGAGAGAGGCGAAGAGCGCATTCGGGGACGACACGGTGTTCCTGGAGAAATATCTCACCTCCCCACGCCATATAGAGATTCAGATCATCGGTGACACTCACGGGGAGGTTGTTTCTCTGTTCGAGCGGGAGTGCTCGATCCAAAGGAGACATCAAAAGATCATTGAAGAGAGTCCGGCGGTTGGCCTCGATGAAGGCATTCGCCGACAGATGAGCGAGGCGGCTGTCGCGGCAGGCAAGACCGTGGGATACGTCGGCGCCGGGACCGTCGAGTTCGTCTTCGAGGGCGGGCTCTTCTATTTCCTGGAGATGAACACCCGACTTCAGGTCGAGCATGCGGTCACGGAGATGGTTACGGGCCTCGACCTCGTGGAGATCCAGCTGCGGATCGCTGAAGGCCTGCCTATTCCTGACGGAGTCCACAAGGCGGCCATCACCGGCCACGCCGTCGAGGCCCGTCTCTACGCCGAAGACCCGGAAAACGACTTTCTCCCGGTCATCGGGAAGGTGGAGCGGTTCGGATTTGAGGAAAGAGCCGGCCTCCGGGTCGATTCAGGAGTGGAAAGCGGGTCTACGATCTCGATTCACTACGACCCCATGGTGGCAAAGGTGATCGCCCATGGTGGCACCAGGGCTGATGCAACACGTCTGCTCTCGGAATCTCTCCGCTCCGCCAGAATCCATACCACCACTACCAATCGAGATCTCCTGGTGAGGGTCCTCGAGGATCGTGAGTACCTCGAAGGAAAGATCGACACTCATTTTCTGGAGAGGCGGGGTATCGCTCAGCTGAGCCGTCCCCTCGCCACCGAAGAGGACGAAATGGCAGCGGCGGATGCATGTGCCCTCACCGATCAACTGGCCGCCCGGCAGTCGGCCCGGGTCCTGGTGACACTCCCCGGGGGATGGCGCAACCAGAGTTCGATTCCGCAACGACGTGGTTATGCGGGAAAGCATGGGGAGTACCTCATTTCCTATCGGCTCGACGGCGATCAGGTCGCTTTCACCGGCGGAGAAACGGCCAGGATCATATCGCTCGACCCGGGTCACGTTGCCTTTGCCCGGGGCGACACAACAACGGAGTTCGAGGTTTCCCGATATGGCGGCCTGCGTTTTGTCGACGGCCCCGGTTGGGCGTCGCGCCTCGTCACCGTCCCACGATTTCCACCCCCGGAGGGACTCGAGTCGACAGGGTCGCTCCACTCCCCGATGCCAGGAAAGATCATTCGGATAGATGTTGCGGTCGAAGACCACGTCGAGGAGGGAGACACACTCGTAGTTATCGAGGCCATGAAGATGGAACACACCATCAAGGCGCCGTACCCGGGGACGATCGAGGCCGTTATGTTCACCGAGGGGAGCCAGGTTGTGGCGGACGCGGTTCTCGTGGTGGTAAGGCCCGACTAATCGTCGAATGCGGACAACGCCCTGAGGACAAAGTCGATGTCGGCCGGGGTGTGACTTGCATTGATCTGGAACCTGATTTCCTCATCCCCCTTGGGCACGACAGGAAAGTTGAGCCCGGTTGCCAGGATTCCCGATTCATAGAGGTGTGAGACCAATCTGGCGGTTCGGTCGGTGTCGCGAACCATCAGAGGCACCACGGGGTGGGGGCCGGGAATCGTTTCCAATCCTCGATCGGCAAGACCGGATTCGAATCTGGCGGTCATCGCGGCGAGGTGGCTGAGTAGGGCGACTCCTTCCGGGGAATCAGCGATCGCCAGAGCGGCCCCCGCAGCCGCTGCCTCTCCGACCGATATCGGGTTCGAGTAGATGTACATAGGCCCCCGCTCTCTGAGGAATAGTGTTGTCGCGGCGCTTGCGGCGACGTATCCACCGTTGACCCCGAAGGCCTTGCCCAGCGTCCCGATCAAAATGTCCGCCTCTCCCCCACTTATCTCCTCCGTGCCTCTCCCTGACGCCCCGTACGCACCGACACCATGGGAGTCGTCGACAACGAGCACGGAGTTCTCCTCGAACTCAGGATCGTGTCTGGCGACGATCCCGGCCAGAACCGACAGGTCGGCGAAGTCACCACGCATCGAAAAGACTCCATCGGTCACAACGACGGCCCTCTTTGCCTTGCCGTGCGATTGGCCGAGCCTGTGATCTAGTTCGTCGTAATCGAGATGGGCGTAGACGCCCCGCGCCTTGGGCCTTGTCATCCTGAGCCCGTTGATGATGCAGTTGTGGTTGAGTTCGTCCGATAGCACCACGGTTTCGGGTGTGACCAGCGACGTGAGAGTCGAGACCACGGTCGCGTAGGCCGAGGAGTAAATGCTTGCCGACTCCCGAGAGTGGAATCGGGCCAGCCGGGCCTCG
>DATDCF010000039.1:0-15924 GCA_036524475.1 Acidimicrobiia bacterium
CGAGCGGCAGCAGAAGACCTCGCCGCAAACTACAACGTGTCGGCCGAACTCTGGTCGGCGACCTCATACAAGCGGCTGCGGGAGCAGGCGCTGAGTGTCGACCGGTGGAATCGATTCCACCCCCACGAGGAATCGAGAAAACCCCGCGTAACCCAACTGCTCGAGTCATCGGCGGGGCCTATCGTCGCCGTATCCGATTTCATGATGATGGTTCCCGACCAGATTTCGCGATGGGTGCCCCGAACCTACCTCACCCTGGGCACCGATGGTTTCGGCCGCTCCGACTCCCGCAAGGCGCTGCGTGAGTTCTTCGAAATCGATAAAGGCCATATCGTCGTCGCCGTACTCTCGGGACTTGCCAGCGACGGCGTTGTTGATGCCACTCTGGTCAAGGACGCCCTCGATCGCTACGGAATCGACCCGGAGCGCCCCGATCCCGCCCACACCCACTAGTCGCATGACCGAAATCACCCCCAGCGAGGCGGCTGCACTGGCACGGGGATACGTGCTCATCGATGTCCGAGAGGATGTCGAATACAGGGCCGGCCATATCGAATCGGCAATTCACATCCCCCTCGGCCACCTCACCGACAGAATTGGTGCGGTCGTCGACGATTCCGCTACCGAAATCGTTTTGTACTGTGCCACCGGCGCACGCTCCGGGATCGGGGCGGTTTTCCTGAACGGAGCCGGATTCGCAAACGTATCCAATATGGTCGGTGGGTTCGAGAGATGGAAGGCCGAAGACCTCCCCTGGAATGCGCCTCCCGGACTGACCCCGGAGCAGGCTGACCGTTACAACCGGCACCTCAATCTGCCTGATGTGGGCGTGGCGGGCCAGGTGAAGCTGCTCGAAAGCCGGATTCTCATCGTCGGAGCGGGTGGGCTCGGTTCACCTGTGGCGTTATATCTCGCGGCGGCGGGAGTTGGCACCATAGGAATAGTGGATCACGACAACGTCGACGACTCCAATCTGCAAAGACAGATCCTCCACAGCATCGACTCGGTCGGGGGTTCGAAGACGGAGTCGGCACGGCTACGGATCCTCGGACTGAATCCGGACGTCAAGGTCGAAACTCACGATGTCAGGTTGAGTTCGAGCAATGTCCTGGCGATCCTTGCGGGGTACGACGTGGTTATCGATGCCACCGATAACTTCCCGACTCGATACTTGATAAACGATGCGTCACTCCATCTCCGCATCCCTGTGGTTCACGGTTCGGTCTACCGGTTCGAGGGTCAGGTAGCTGTCTTCGATCCGTACGTCGGGCCGTGCTACCGCTGTCTCTTCGAGTTACCGCCCCCACCAGACCTGGCACCGTCATGTGAGTTGGGCGGCGTCCTCGGCGTTTTGCCGGGAGTGATCGGCACTTTGCAGGCCACCGAGGCTTTGAAACTGGTACTCGGTATCGGTAAGCCCTTGACCGGCGCCCTCCTGCTCTACGACGCCTTGGAACAGGACTTCACCCCTCTGTCGGTCGACCGCCGGCCGGACTGCCCGGCGTGTTCTGATCCCGGTCATCCTCCCACCCTGATCGACTATGACGAGGCGTGCGTACCGGCGTGATCATCCCGGATGACATCAGGGACGCCATCCTCACCCACACGGCGAACTGTGAGCCTGAAGAGTGTTGCGGACTGCTCGCCTTCGATTTCGACGGCCGGATGCGGTTTGCCTATCCGCTGACCAATAGCGACCGGTCGGAGTCATCATTCACGATCGACCCCGCCGAGTCCTTTCACGTTTTCCTCCACGCCGAGAAAATGGGCTGGGCGATATCAGGAGTCTTTCATTCCCACCCCAGCGGCCCTGACGGTTTGTCGGCTCGCGACCTGGCGGAGGCTCCCCCGGGCTGGGTCCATCTGCTGGCAACATCGAAGGGCTTAACGGCCTTCCGGGTCTCGAATGGTGTGGCCGCCGAGATCACCCTGGGATACCTCACCTAGCCCGTGAGGTCGATCAATCCAGCATTGGTGGGACTGAAACCGGCCGCATCGAAATAGAAGGCCCGCAGATCATCATCGAAGTCGACATGCAGCCACTCACATCCGGCCAAATTTGCCTCGTCTCTAACTGCCTTGATGAGACCGACTCCGATTCTCCGGCGCCGGGAATCAACCGCCACCATCACATCCTGAATCCACGCATGGATCAGTCCGTCCCAGATGACATTCACAAATCCGACGAGCCGATCCCCACTCCGTGCCGTAACCCATCCGAGACTGTGGCTCTCAGTCATTTCGACCCAATCCCATTCGTCATCCGGATAGACCCGATGGTCGAATGCCTCCGAATGGAGTCGATTGAGCTCGGAATTGGTGAATTCACCCTTCCAGCGGTAGACGATTTCTGACACGAGCCAGGATCATACGACTGCTCGCTTGATCGAGTCACCCCATTTTGTGATCCACACCTGCGCGACCCAATGCGTCACATATCGTTCCGCACAGGGGTTTTCGTAATTTACGAGTCGAGGACTTCGGAGATCTCCAGGATGTTGCCGTCGTTGTCCTTGAACCATGCTGCCCGATACGGCCCCATTGAAACGAGCCCATCGACCGTTTTGAAATCCGGTAAGTCGTACTCTTCGAAGACCACGCCCCGATTCCGGAACTCGGACATCACCGACTCGATATCGGACACCTGGAAGCTGGCGGCCGTGTTCTGGGCAGTGCCGGCGAATGCACTCGGGGTCACAGCAAACCAGGTTCCTCCCGAGCACTCGTACCAGAGCCCACCGGGATCCTCCCTTGTCGGAATCGAACCGGTCTTGGCCTCGAACCAATCGCGCGCTGCTCGGAGGTCGCGAGTGGGCAGGATTGCAGAGACACTGAAATCAGTGAGCATGGCTTTCTCCTCCAACGGATTCCTTCATCGAAACCTACCCAGTTGAGCACGCGGCGATCCAATCTTCAACAAGCTGTTGCACGCTATCAAATCGCTCAGCCGGATCGGCTGCTGTTGCGCGTACGGCTACGCGGGCTTGCTCGTCGCTTCCCCGCCAACCATTCGACGAGTCAAGAAGAATCTCGAGCGTCCGCCCCAGGTTGAACACGGTGGTGCGCCTATCGATCATCGAACCTCTCACGAATTCCTCCGGCACCATGTATCTCGTGGAACCAGGTAGCCGATCCTCGGTGAGGGTGAAGGGTCCTGGTCGGTACTCGTCCAGGTCGATCAGACACATCGATTTCGTGTCGAAGTCGTACAGGAAACAGCCGTCGTATAGGTCTACAGCCACGAATCCGGCATCGACGACCGATAGGTGGGCATCGAGAATCCTCGTCAGGGCGGTTACTGCATCGGAAATGGGAATCTCCTGAAATCGGCGGAGACCTGATTTATCTGAGCCGCTTTTCGTGCTCAGGTTCAAGACCTTCCCCTCTACCCATGGGTATACGAGTGAAGCAACTGGCCCCGCAACCCGATCGACCTCGATCAACCCCACGATTGAATCATGCCGTACAGCGTTGTGGAACCGAAAGGCCCGGTCAAGTGAGTCGAAAGCGTCGGCGCTTCTGGCCGACTTGACAAACCTTCTTTTCCCGGCCCACTCGACACCGTAGGAAAGGCATCCGGAATCCTGATGGTCGAAAACTGCGAAGGCGTCATCAGGTCCGGGATGTTCACCTCAGATATTGTTCCAGAAATTTTCTCAATTTTCTTTTGTGGTCAGCTCGTTTTTGACCGTTTTGTCATAGGCAGTCGGTATTTTCGACTTATGGATTGGGAGAGAGAATTTTCAGAGTTTTCAGTAGATGCTGTTGAACAACAGTTGATTTCTGACGAACGGTTGATCGGCCAACTACGTGCCCGCCAGCTCCACAACCTGGAGGTCCTGGACGCCTGTCAGGTCTTCACTGCCGCCGTCGCTCACAACCTGTCGGAGTGGCTGGCTGCTCGCGCTGATATCAGCTTGGCCTCGGCACGATCGGTGGTGCGGACCATGCGCCGCACCCAGAGCAAGCCATGGCTCCGGGAGGCGTTAGCCGCGGGTGCGATCTCGTTCGACCGTGCCGGGGCGCTTTCGAAAGTCGATAACAGCAAGGACCTGTTCGAACATTTAGACATCGCCGGAGTCAACCGGGCCTCCGCCGACCAGGTCGAGATCACCCACGAGGACGAGGTCAGGGCCGTTGAGGACCGGTATCTGGTATTGCAACCCTCCCTCGATAAGTCATGGTGGAATCTCTACGGCGGGTTGGACGCTGTCGCCGGCGCCGCCATCGACGCGGTGCTCCAATCGAACGCCGATACTCTCCCGGAACTGCCCGACGGCACAGTCCCCGGGGTCGGATGGCGGAAAGCGACCGCACTTCTCGAATTGGCCACCGGTGGGAGCACTCCAAAAGCACAGATCACCGTGTTCGTCGATGGCGACCGATCAGTAGAAACCGACGGCCGCACCGGGATGCGACTGCTAACCGGACCCCGGGTGGGACCGCACGCCTTACAAGCCATTCTCTGCGGTTCGCATTCCGAACTGATCGTCAACACCGCCGACGGGGTCCCATTGCGCTACGTCCGCAACACCCGAACAACACCACCAGCGTTAAATCGGACGGTTCTCGCCCAAACCGGTGGCTACTGCGCAGCCGACGGGTGCGATTCGAGATACCGGGTCGAAGCACACCACATCATCCCCTGGTCGCAAGAGGCAAAACAGATCCGGAGAACCTGGTTCGGCTCTGCTGGTTCCACCACCACATCGTCATCCACGAACGAGGTTTCAACCTGTACAGACACCCGGACCACGGCCGGATCAGATTCCGAAAACCAAAGCTCGCCCGTGCTGTAGAAATCGTCGAGGTCGGTCGAAAATCGGGGGGTGATCTTCCCCACACCCCGGACCACACCAACCACAAAACCCAGAACGTCCAAAAATCGGAGAAAAGACGGTCGCCCGTCCCATTCGGTGCGTCCGGTCGCGGTGGTCCTCACACAGCGGCGAACCAGCCCATCGCCCCACGATCGGCGAGCCAATGTTGGTGGGGATGAAACATGTATCGCCCCACGGTGGGAAGCGTGAACTCGATCATGGCGCGTTGGCCCTGGCCTAACACGATGGTGTCGTCCCGAAACACCGCGCTCTCCCCCATACCGGCCGGGTAGACATCGAACGTCTCGGAGTGGAGATGAAACGACGCCACCGACTCATATTCCAACATATTGACGATGTATGCCCGGACCGCAGTGCCAACTGGAACTTTGATCGGATAATGGTGGTAGAAACCGGCGACCCCGTTCCAGGCCACGATCCCATTGCGGCCGATTGCGTTATTGGTGAATCCGGAGAGCAGGAGGGCGACTTCGGTGGCCGGCGTTCGTCCACCGGGGGGATCGACGATCATCATTCCGTAGAGCCCGCGGGAGACATGCTCGGCAAGAGGGGCAGTGTGGCAATGGTAGGGATGGACACCGGCCGGGCCGGCCTCGATCTCATAAGTCGTCGAACCACCGGGAGGAATCGGTTCCCAGCCGTCATGCTCGGGACGATGGGCACCATGGAAGTGCAGGCTATGGGGATGACCGGTGCGGTTTTCGAAATGGATCCGGAGCCGATCGCCTTCGGTGGCCCGGATCATCGGGGCCGGGACGGTGCCGTTGTACGTCCACGCCTCGAAATGAACGCCCGCGCCGATCTCGAGCAACCGTTCCTCGACGCCAATCTCGATGTCCCTGGTCGTACCGGGCGGCATTCCGTCGGGTTGGGGTGGAAAAGTGGCGGCGTCGAGAGCATCGGCGGAGATGCCCGCAGGTGGCCCTAATCCATGGCCATAAACACTGGCGAGAACATCCTCACCGACAACCATGTGATCTCCGGCCGCGACTCCGTATTCATCGTGGGTGGTGGCGTCGGCTGTTTCGGCATGCTTGACGGTGTGGCCGAGGACGGACCCACCCAGGAAGACGGCCCCACCGAGACCGACTTTCTTGAGTAAATCGCGACGGGATACGTCAGCCATGAGACCCTAAGCGATGCCACCGACGACGAGACCGAGCGCGAGAAACAGGACATAGACACCCAGACCCCCGGCAAGCAAGGTCCACTTGTATGCCTTCGGCAACTGGCTCCCGCCGAATATGTAGTAGGCGATCACTCCGAGGAACGGAATAACAAAGATGGCGAACATCCAACCAATCCCTGCCCCATGGCTGAGATCGTCACGTTTCATGATCTCCCAGAGTGCGATACCGACCCATGCCGCGTACAGCGCAAGCGGCAGGACATATGCGTACAGGCCGAGGAAGCCTCCGATGACGGAGGCGAATGTCACACCCATGATGTTGAACCCTTTCTGTTGAGTGACTTCGAGATCTGATGGCATCGGGGGGACCTCGACAGTGTCGAGATCCGGTTTTGCTGATGCGAAGACATTGACGGCAGGAACCACCGGGGCTTCGACGCCGCCGGGCATCTGCTCTTGCGGTTCGGGGTGAGGCATATCCCCGTAGAACACCTCAGGATCGAGATCGAGATTGGCCTCGACCAGTCTTCCGAACAAGGCACTCAGCGGTCCCATGGCATAACTGGAAGGAATCCGGAGACCGGAACACGGCTGTCGGAATTCGAGCGGCGGCGGCATCGACGAGTCGAATTCATTTCCCGAAAAGCAATTCCCATCCTGGGAGGGCCCTGCCATCGTCAGGTCTGCCAGGCCCGACCCTGTCACGACATTCTCCTGGACGGTGTTGTCGCCTGCCATCCAGACGTTCTTGTCGATGTTCGGGTGGAGCAGAATCCCGCTCATCTCATGGTTGAAAACGCGGTTGCGAATAACCGTCGAGTTCTCGGTCCCGGCGAGCACGATGCCGTTTCCTTGAACGATGTACTGAGCGGTGTGATGCGGGAACGGAACCGATCCGTTGCCGTGGACGAGATTCCCGGCCATGACCACGTTCTCCACCGGTGGGAGAAGCTCGCCATCCCAGGAGTTGGGTGCGATGCCCGCCCCGTTGTAGCGAAACACGTTTCGAATGAGATAGAGCTCGGTTGACGCATTCGAGCCCGAGTAACCCAGCCCGCTGTATTCGCCCACCGAATCGGAGATGACCGCGTCGCAGGGGTTGCACTGCCCGATATAGAAGGCGGCGTCGGGTGAGCCCGTACCGTAGGAATGCTCGAACAGGCCGTCTCCAGAATCAAAGGCGTACACCCCGTAATCACCGTTGTTGATCGCGGTGAGATATGAACCCCGATACCCCCGGACTCCCGTCCAGAAGAACCCATTGATCTTGTAGTTCATGGCGGTCATGTTCTCGACGACCACCCCATCGGCGAAAAGGACTTCCACACCGTTCGAACGTTCGAATTCGCCATCGAGGATTACCTCGTTGCGGTCGACACCACGAATTGTCAAGCCCGGTGTGGTGACGTTCACGGTCTCCTTATAGACGCCCCGGTCCACCAGGACGAGGTCGCCCGGGCCGGCGGCATCCACTGCACTCTGAATGGTCGGAAAATCGGCGGGCACATTGCGGGTTACGCCAGACCATTCCGATGGCGAGTCGGTCGACGTATCGCCGATGGCTGCCGGCGAAGGGTTTCCGTTGGGTGGGCCGGCGCAGGCGGTCAGGAAGAAAGCCCCGATGGCTACAGGCACCAGCCAACGGCGCATCAGGCGCCGTCGCCAACAATCAAGGTCGCGGCCATCCCGGCGCCCTCAGCGTTGCCGTGGAAAGTGCAGAAGAAGATGTATGTGCCCGGTTGGTCATACTCAAGAACCGCCGAATCGCCCTCGAGCATGTCGAGGCTACCGAACTCTTCCTCCGTCGACCAGGACCCGTCAGCGGCCACCGCGTTGTGGGGGTTTCTCCCGCCATTTACGTAGTCGACCGATCCCCCGACCGGAATGCGGATTTCGGTGTATTCAAACCGGTTGTCGAACATCTGCAGCGTGACATCGGTCCCTTCGAGGTCTGTCACTTCATCCCCACCACCACACGCAACGACGGCGAGCGACAACAGGACAGCCAACACTCCAATTCTCGCCTTCAACTCTCGTCGCCTCCACCGAACAGGCCCCTGAACCAACCCCACAGTGAAGCGAAGAACAGTGAAAGTCCTTTTACCTCGGTTGCCTTGATTTCCTCGGCCGCCTCGGCCGAACCGGCGGCGAGCTTTCCTTCGAGACAGTCGACGAAGTCGCCGATCAGGCGTTTTGAGATCTCGTTGATCAAACCGGTCCGTCCGAATTGAGCTGCCGGGCCGGAGAGTGTCACGTCAGCATCGATTTCAACCGACGAGCCGAGGGCGGCAGGAGACACCTTGTAGTCGAGTTTCACCTGGCCGCGTGAGCCTCCTCGTTTGTCGACCCCTTTTCCCTCGATTTTCGCAGTCATCGACTCCGGGTCAGGGGTCACGGTTGCAGTGCCCTCGAAGGCCGCCGTCATCGGGCCCAGCTTGACGGACAGCTTCCCGTCGTACGTGCCGTCGTCGTTGACTTCGAGCAGCTCTGCGCCGGGGAGACACTGTGCCACCGACGGAACGTCCTGGAAGAACTCCCAAACGACTTGGGGCGTGCTGGCCACGTCGAACTGTTGTGAAATTTTCATCGAACTCCAAGGGTTACCGGATGGATTCGATCGTAGCGAAGTTTCCGTCAGAACCCGACGTCAGTGTTCGGTGTCGCCGGCCAGTAAATCGAGGATGTGCGGCACCAGTCCGATGATTGCTTCCAGACTCTCCTCGGCGCCCCGTGGTGATCCGGGGAGATTGACCACGAGACAGGCCCCAACCACACCGGCCCGCAGTCTGGAGAGTGCAGCCTTCGGCGTTGACTCAAGGCCTTTGGCGATCATCAGCTGGGCGAGTCCTGGCGCCTCGCGGTCCAACACGGAGAGGGTCGCTTCCGGCGTGACGTCGCGCGGCCCGAAACCGGTCCCTCCGGTGGTGACCACGATCTGTGCTTGAGACGCTGACTCTTTGATCTTTTCGGCGATGAGGTTCAATTCATCGGGCACGACGGAGCGGATGACCTCGAATCCGTTGCGTGTCAGCAGGCTTTCGAGCCCTTCTCCCGATCGGTCTTCACGATGTCCGGACGCAACGCCGTCGCTAACCGTGACGACTGCGGCTAGCCCCACAGTCTCGGGTCGATCGAGACGCCGTTGCGCAGTACGACAACGTAGAAGACCAGAAGCACGATGAGGGTGCCTGCCATTCCGTATGGCCAGGGATAGGTCCGCTCGGTTTCGGGACCAATCACGTTCGTGGTGCCGGGAGCAGCCGCCAGGGTGAATAAGAACAGAACGGCAGTCAATGGGAGGGATGGGACCACTCCGCTGCCCGCATCCGGGCTGAAGTACGGAATTGCCAGAAACACTGATGCCACGGCCGGTACCAGCACGACCCAGAGGACGAAAAGAAAGCGTTTCCGACTGGTACTGATCTTGCGACGGTGTGCCGCATATGCGAGGAAAGCAGAAGCCGCCCCCAGGCCGACGAGTATCAGTCCGACCCCTCCCGCCGCCCCGACCACCCAGTCGAGTCCCGGCGGTAAGTCGAATGTGTCGTAGGCGAGTCGCAAATCGCCACCGTCGCCAAATGGCAGCATCAGGGCCTGGGCCAGGGACTGGCGTAGAACTTGAATAGTTATCCAGAGGAACGTCAATCGCGAGAGGTCCTGGCCCTTGAGCGAAGGGTATGTAAAGAGAAGAAGCAGGCCGATGACGAGAGTGAGCAAAAACCCGCCTGCCCATGCCACATCGGTCGCCCCGGTGAATTCGACGCGGTTGTTGTAGAGGACGGCTTCTCCGCCCAGGATCTCGGCGAGGATCCCGTCGCCCATATCGTCGAGAAATTGAGCAATGACAATTCCAAAGACGGATGCAAGAGCAGAAGCGGTGACAAGGGGAAATCCGATCGATCGAACGACGTCGCCTATCGAATTCCGTTCGTTTGCCGTTTCCGTGCTCACAGGTGCCAAAGCCTAAACGACGTGGCGGAAGATTCCAGTAAGTCCTGATGGAACACCCAAAAGGGGTGGTCATCGTTGCCGACGATGAGTTCCCCGTCAGGCGACGATCAGGGTCACAACGGTCCAGAGCACGAACAGGCCGATCGATCCCAGCAAGAGGGGCCAGGTCCGCCTCCAATTGAGAGCACCCCACACAGAAAACCCCATAATGGAGATTGCCATGACACCGGTCCACCATCCAGGGACCAGCCCGGCAACCGCGGCCCCGACAACCAGGATTGCAACCACCAAGATAAATCCACCGGCAACAAGGGCGTAAAGGACCTGCCGGGGTGTCGGCTCACTCATGAGATTCCGGCCGCGTCGGCGACAGCCCGAAACCATTCGCTGAGGTCGGCAAGGGAGGCGTGGGCATTGAGACCACTCGGGTTTGGCAAAACCCACCACTCGGCCGGGCCGCTACGACCCTGTGCGCCGAGCACCGCCGATTTGGTCCCGAACGCACTCCGATAAGCAGTGACACCTGCCACCGCGACCACAACAGGCATAATCGACTCGACGAGCCGGGTCAACCTGTGGCCGCCCTCCTCAAGTTCGTCACGGGTCAACTCGCTGGCCCGGATTGTCGCCCGTTGGACCAGGTTGGAGATGCCCATCCCGGTCGAGGTGAAGGCCGTCCGCTGCTCATCGGTCATTCCCGTGTTGGTGTCGATATCGAAGTCGATCAGGCCGGCGCCACGGAGTGCGGGGTAGAACCGGTTGGAAGGGTGGCAGAAGTGGGTCTGTGTCGCTGCAGTCCAAAGCCCGGGGTTGATCCCGACGAACAACAGACGGCAGCCAGGGCCGATCAGATCAGGGACGGTGGCGTCGCGAAAAGACTCGAGTTCAACTCTGGAAAAACCCACCGGACTGACTGTAGATCAGGGCTAAGTGGTGGTGGTCGTGGTCGGGTCGGTTGTGGTGGTTGTCGGCGGTTCGGTGGTCGTTGTCGTGGTCGGCGGTTCGGTCGTTGTGGTGGTCGTGGGCAAAGAAGTCGTAGACGTGGTCAATGTCGAGGTGGAAGAAGTTGACGAACCCGGAGTGGACGTCGAGGTGGACGGGTGGTGAGTTGTTGACGGTGATGGGGTGGTCGTCGTTGCCCCCGGCAAAGTTGTCGTGGTCGGTGAGGTCTTTCCTTTACGGGGTGGCTTCACTGCGGTCGGTGCGGGCGCGGTCGAAGAATTGGCCTCGACCGATGACGAAGTCGTCGGCTCCGAGGACGATGTCGACCCATCGCTGGTGGTCGTCTCGACAGCTATCGCCTCGACGTCAGTGATATTGCAATTGTTTGCCGTGACGGATCGGACGTTCTTACCTTCCAGCGAGACAAAGTCGGCGTGGATGTAAACGGTCTCAAAACCGGTGATGTTGGCGTGGACCACCATCCAATCCCCTGCTTTGCCACTGACCTTCACTTCCTCGCCACCATTCAGCTTGCCGAGTTCGCCAACACCCGGGCAGGCGAAGTAAGGCACAGTTGCACCCTGAATCGTGCCTGAAGCGTTACCCCCCATCACCGTGGAAAAGCCGAAGGCGGTCAGGATCACCAGGAAGGTGGCGAGGGCCATGAAAAGAGGGCCGCTCCCCGCCGGACGCCTCGGAGGCCTGGCGGCGCTCCTCGGCGGCTTAGCTGTCTTCGTTTTTGGCGCCGCCTTGTGTTTCGGTCCTGCCTTCTCGCCGGCTACTCCGGTGGAGATCTTGGACATGACCCCGGCGAGAAACCCGTCACTTTGTCGTGGCGAGGGCGGAGGTGACGATGACGAGGGAGGTTCGTTGCCGTTTTGAGTCATTTAGTTATGCAAAAGTCAACTCGCTATTTGCAAATAGTCAATAGCGGTAACTTGATTCGTGGATGGCGAAGGATTCGGCAGCCGTCCAGGGTGCTGGCTATTTCTTCTGGCTCTGGTAATAGGGGTCGTCGCCAGAGGCGTGGTCGGTGACGTCGACGACCGAGGTCAGCTCGGGGATCGACTCGAGAATGATCCTCTCGATTCCTTGCTTGAGCGTGACCTGGGCGAGCCCACATCCCTGGCAACCCCCGAACAGACGCAAGTAGGCAATGGTGCCGTCTACCGACACCAGCTCGGCTCCTCCCCCGTGCGACGCGATGGCGGGGTTGACTTGTTGAGTGATGACCTGTTGCACCCGCTCGACCAGAGGACCCGCGAGGTCACCGGCGGGAGCTGACATCGCGGGTGGTGCTGGCGAATTGGGATTGTTCATCACCAGGCCCTCGCCGGTCAGTTCCAGGGCGGCTCCGTCGAGTTTTTCGGTGTCTTGCTCGGGGAAGATCACGGCCATATCCCCATGACGCTCCACGACCCAGCCTTCCTTTTTGTCCGAAAGAGCTACGAATGCCAGTTCATATGAGAATTGAGGGCCACGGAATCCGGTCACCTCGATGGATAGGGCGAACTCCTCGTCCCCGGGTTCCTGGTCACGCAATTGGCGAATCATGTCCAGGGCGTCTTCTACAATTGTAATTACTGTCGATTCAGGCATCTCGCACAATGCTAGTCGGGCTCTAATCTCAAATTCGATGCCCAGAGTTCTTGTCGTCCTGCCCAGCCAGACTTACCGAGCCAACGATTTCATCAAAGCAGGCGAGGAACTTGGCATCGACCTGATTGTTGCGTCAGATGCCGAACCGCCTATCGACATGGGCGACCGCTACTTACAAATCGACTGCGACGACCCGGAAGGGGCCGCCGATGCGATAGTCGCCGCCGGAGACTCGATTCCGATCGACGGGATCGTCGCCGCCGATGACGGCGGTGTGGTGGTGGCCGCACTCGCCGGCACCAAGCTGGGTCTCAGCACCAACGACCCTGCGGCCGCTCGAGCGAGCAGAGATAAGGCAAAACAGCGTGAACTGCTTGGCAAAGGCGAGGTCCCGCAGCCGAATTGGTCGCGGCTAGCGCCTGATTCAGACGCCGTCGAGGTCGCCGGTCGAATCGGATACCCGCTCCTGATCAAGCCACTCGACCGTTCCGCCGGGCAGGGAGTCATCCGCGTCGAATCCGAACCCGAGCTCGAACCAACCATCAGCCGGGTGCGCTCCATATTTCCCGATGGTGACACTCGGGACCTCCTGGTCGAGGAGTACATGGCCGGATCCGAAGTCGCCGTCGAGGGCATAATCACACCGGAGGGGTTTCTAACCCTGGCAATTTTCGACAAACCCGATCCGATACCGGGCGATGGATTCCAGGAGACGATTCTGATCACCCCGTCCCGACACTCTGACGCGGTGCAGCGAGAATGCATCCGGGTAGCAACCGCCGCCGCCGCCGCAATTGGACTCAGTCATGGACCGGTCCACATCGAACTCATGATCGCCGATAGCTCGGTCAAGGTCGTCGAAATCGCGGCGAGGTCGATTGGCGGCCTGTGCTCGAGGAGTCTGCGGTTCGGCCTGATGGACACATCCTTGGAAAGCCTCATCCTCCGTAATGCCCTGGGGAGGGACAAAAAGGAATTGCGTCGAAACGGAAGGGCCAGCGGTGTCCTGATGATCCCGATTCCAGGAGGCGGCGTACTCGACTCGATACAAGGGTTGGAGGATGTCAAGGCAGTCGAAGGAATCGCGAGTGTCGACGTCACGGCCAAACCGGGTGACGTCTTGTTACCTCCCCCCGAAGGTGATCGCTATATCGGCTTCGTGTTCAGCACCGGAGAGACACCTGAGCAAGTCGAGGCATCACTGCGTACAGCGATGAATCGGATTGCGGTGCGGATCAGATGAGCAAGGAAAATCGGGGAATCAGATGGGAGAGCCGGAGAAGCCAACCCTCAATGTCTAGTTCAAGGTTCAGTCTTACCCTCACAATTGCGCGTAAGACGATTTTGTCATTTACATGAGCACCGTGATGATCTTTGCGGGCGGTGATCCCGTGCCGCAGACACTCCGCGGAGAACTACCCGACGCCGACTTTGTTATCGCTGCTGACAGCGGCCACGACATCGCCTTAACCTTGGGTGTGGGCGTCGATGTGATCGTCGGGGATTTCGATTCACTCTCCCCCGCCTCGCCGGTGGCTGAGACAACCCAACGGATCGACTTTCCGGCGGACAAAGACGCCACCGATCTTGAGTTGGCTTTTCAACTTGCCTCCGAGCGCCAACCGAGGCGAGTGGTCGTGGTCGGCGCCGAGGGCGGGCGTTTTGACCACGAATTGAGTGCCCTGGGATTGATATCCTCGCCACGCTGGTCGGGTGTTCCTGAGATCGAATGGATACGTAGCGACTCCCACATCTACCTGGTTCGCAACACGATCCGTATCCAGGGCGACCCCGGGGAACATATCTCTTTGCTGGCATTGGCCGGTGATGCAGTTGGGGTGACCACCACCGGACTGGTTTGGGCACTCGATGACGAAATACTCCGCCACGGGTCGAGTCGGGGCACGAGCAATCAGTTCAGCAGCCCTGAAGCAACCATCCGGGTCGGGTCGGGGACCCTGCTCGCGGTGATACCGAGGGGGACCTAGCGAAGGCCTGCCAGGACAGAATCATCCAGCGCATCGAAGGCCGACAAATATTCCGAACGCTCGAATTGCAATCGGTCCACAACATCGCGGTATTCACCCTCACGGCCCAATCGCTCATACAGTTTCGCCGGATTGAGAAGGTCAGGGTCTTCGACGCCGGGGACATGTCGGGCGATTTGGTATCCGAAGTCGTCGTCATCGACCCAATCGATGGTTCCTTCAACGATCGCCTGGACGATCGCCGACGAATCCGGAATGGTGATCTTCTTGGAGTCGTCTCCCTCGCCACCCACCCGGCCGGTGTTGAGCACATATGCTTCGAGATCAGGCACAGTTTCGAGCAATTCGAGGAGTCGGTTGCCTTGCGATGCGTCGTCATCGAAGAAGAATGGGTTTGTGCCCGGGACCCGAAGACTCTTTCCCGCCTCGGCCGCTCCGCCTGCTGATGTCCCTTTGGTTTCTCCCAGCATGAAGTAGCCAGCGATCTGGGAACGATAAAGACGCGAAACAGCAGGAATGATGTGATCGGAGCGATTGAGAATCAGGAGGTAGCTGGCATCGGGAACCCCGAAAGGATCACGATGCTTGATCGACGACATCGGGAAAGTGCATCGTCCATTCGCTGTATGAGACGTGTCGAAGAAGTCAACTTTGCCCTCGGGCGAAACTGAGACATTCTCAAGCCATGCGTCCGGGCGTGTCGTACCCCCGTAGATGGTCGGCTCATCGTCAGGATCGAGACCATAGGTCTTGGCGAAGCAACCCGCTTCCGACGTCTGCACGACTCCGCCGGGCATCAAAGCAACGAAGTCGTCCTGCACTGCAAGGGAGCCCAATTGCCGTCGGAAAGTGGTCGTTGTCTTGCCGGTGCCTGACAGGCCGATGATCAACATCGACTCCTCGGCGCCGCTTCGGGTCGATTGCGCCGGGAACGTCTTGAGACCGGCATGAAGGGCAAGCCCGCCACGGTCGAAGACCAGACGGTTCCACATCCTGAGACTGCCCATTTTCGATTCACCGAAGTAGTCGGACCCGAATACCCGTGTGGTCCAGTTGTCGAGATCAACGACGATCAAACGGTCGTCAGGCTTTCCCGGGGCGGGAAGCCCGGGGGTGTAGATAACGGTGAATTCGGGTTCCCAGGATGCATCCTTGGGAAAGAAGAGATGGGTTTGCATCGCAGCGATATTGGGTTGCGACGACTCGATAAACATCTGACAGGCGGTGCGAAAATCGGGATCGGGGCCGATATAGCCTTCGACGAGGATCATCTCCTTGTCGGAGATGTAGGCGTCCTGCTTCGCGGCCCAGGTTTCGGCCTCGTCTTTTCCGATTCGATTTTGCTTTATGTCGACTTCGGAAACGAAAAACGTGGAGTTCTTGAGGCGGGCAGTCACCTCAGCCTGATAGTTGAGATTCCCGAATTCGGTGATAGACAGCCTGGGCATCCGTTCCAACGCCAACTCACGCAATC
>DATDCF010000040.1:0-2765 GCA_036524475.1 Acidimicrobiia bacterium
CAGATGAGGCCCGAGGCCGAATATCAGGCTGCGTTGCGGCTCATAGAGTCCGGAGTCAACGACTGCGAGATCGGCCGACGTCTCGGGATCCCGAGAGGAACGATCCGGGACTGGCGGGTAGGCAGGAACGCCCGAAGCGGGGGACGGACCAAACACTGGTCAGGGCGGCGGAGTCTCGCCTCATGCTTTCGGTGCGATGGCGGCTGGGTGGATGAGGAGGCGTACGCCTATCTACTCGGTGCATATCTCGGCGATGGGTGGATACGGGATGTCTGGAGGGGCGTCTACCAACTGCTAATCACCTGCGACCTCAAGTACCCGGACATCATCAATGAGATAGCGGCTCACATCGTGCTGGTGCGTGGGGTCGACAAGGTCGGCTTTGCGCTGAGTGAGGGCTGCGTGAATGTAAACGCATACTGGAAGCATTGGGCGTGTGTATTCCCGCAGCACGGTCCGGGACGAAAGCACGAGCGGCCGATCATCTTGCTGCCGTGGCAACGAGGGATCGTCGATGCTCATCCGAAGGCATTGATCCGTGGTCTCATCCACTCGGATGGAAATCGACACATCAACCCGATCACACGCCACTTCGAGTCAGGCACCAGGCACTACCGGTATCCGCGTTACATGTTCAAGAACGCCTCGTTCGACATCCTGGGCCCATTCACCGATGCTCTGGACCGTCTCGAGATCCACTGGACGAAGTCATACGAGCGCGTCATTTCGGTGGCGCGTCGGGAGGACGTCGCCTACCTCGACACCTTTGTCGGTCCGAAGAGCTGATCGGTAGAATCAGCCTCTCCGCCGGAGTGGCGAAACCGGTTTACGCGCGGCACTCAAAATGCCGTGTCCGAAAGGACATGCGGGTTCGAATCCCGCCTCCGGCACTGATCAGGCCCCGCTGAGCGGGGCTGATCTGCACTTCAGCTGTACCGGTCAGGCAGCCGCGACCACCGGTTCTCTCCGCCGATAGATGGTCAGCGAGAGTGTGTAGAACACGACCAGGATCCCGAGGCTCCACGCCACCGCCGCCCCGGCGGCATCACCCGGGGTGCCTTCCGCCAACAGCGACCGCATCGTCTCGACGATCGGCGTGATCGGCTGATTCTCAGCAAAACCCTGCAACCAGGGTGTCATCGAGTCGGTCGGCACGAACGACGGGCTGAGGAAGACCAGGAGCAACAGGATGTAGGCGAACCCACCTGCGCCTTCCGGGGACTTCGCCAACAGCCCGAAGAACATCGCCATCCACGTGGTAGCGAGTGTGAACAACGCCAGGAGACCGATGAACCAGAGCCACGCACCGACTCCCCCGACCGCACGGAACCCGACGAAGAACGCCACGATCAACACCAGTGCGGACGAGAACAGGTTCGACAGCGTCGAGGACAGGGCCTGTCCGCTGAGAACGGACGAGGGAGCCACCGGCATGGTGCGAAACCGGCCGATGATTCCTTTCTGCAGGTCCATGCTGAGTCGCAACGCCGCGTACGCGATGCCGCTGCCCACCGTCATGACGATGAGCCCGGGTGTGATGAAGTCGACATACTCGATCGAGCCGGTCTGGGCTCCGAGCGCATCACCGAAGACGTACACGAACAACAGCAACAGCGCTATCGGAGTCAGCACGACGGTGATGATCGTGTCGAGACTGCGCGTCGTGTGCCGCAGGCTTCGCTTGGTCATTGTCCACATGTCAGTTAGAGCTCGCATTCGAGTCCTCCCTTTCTTCCCCCAGGATCTTGAAGAAGACATCGTCCAGGGTTGGTGTCTGCTTGGTGAGCCGGGTCGGCTCGATTCCGGTGTCTCTGAGCCGAACGAACATGTCTGCCATCTCGTTTACCGAGCCAGTGGTGGCGACCACGAGTCTCGAGTCCACACGACTGACGTCGTAGTGGCCGTCGAGAGCGTTCTGCACGACTGCCAACTGCTCGTCTTCGGCGAAGTCCAGTTCGACTATCCCGGCCGGCAACATCGTCTTCAGTTCGTCCGGTGAACCCTCCGCCACGATCCGGCCACCGTGGAGGATGGCGATCTGGTCGGCGAGTTGGTCCGCCTCTTCCAGATACTGCGTCGTGAGGAAAACCGTGGTCCCGCTCCCGGCCAGCTTCTGGATGGTCTCCCACATTTCTGCACGGCCCTGAGGATCGAGCCCGGTCGTCGGTTCGTCGAAGAAGATGATTGGGGCATCTCCCACCAGGCTCATCGCGATGTCGAGTCGGCGTCGCATCCCTCCCGAAAAGGTCAGCAGTCGACGGTCCGCAGCCTCGGTCAAATCGAACTTGTCCAGTAGTTCGGCTGCGATCTCGTCGGGGTTTGCGACGTGACGTAGCTCGCCGATCAGGACCAGGTTCTCTCGAGCCGTGAGCACATAGTCCACCGCGGCGAACTGGCCGGTCACGCTGATCTGCTCACGAACACCGGCGGCCTCGGTTGCCACGTCGTGGCCACCTACCGATGCCTTTCCGCCGTCCGCCTTGATCAACGTCGTCAGGATGTTGATGGTGGTCGTCTTGCCTGAGCCGTTCGCTCCGAGCAGAGCGAACACAGTTCCCGCTTGGACGCTGAACGAGACGTCCTCGAGCACGGATAGCTCTTTGTATGCCTTCTGGAGGTTCCTCACCTCGATGGCGTTGTCTGTTGGTCTCATACTTCTCCTATTTCTCCGACGGCGACGATCTATGGATGTCGATGTCGCCGAATGCAGTGCGGGCCCGGATCTCGACTTGCTCCCCCGACCCCGGGCCTGCGGCGGGCTCGAG
>DATDCF010000041.1:0-6194 GCA_036524475.1 Acidimicrobiia bacterium
AGTCGAGACCCGAGCGGGTCCGACCAGGTTGAAATGTGAAAGAGCCGGAAGCGCCCATGGGGCTTCCGGCCGTTTGCATACGCGAGATTTGTCCCACAAGCGAGATTTTTGAGGGCACGAACCTCAGGATTGGAGAATCGATATGGCCAACATCGTGAGAGCAGCCATTGTCCAAACAGAGTGGACCGGCGACAAAGACTCGATGATCAAGAAGAACGCCGACTACGCGCGCGAAGCGGCGAAACAGGGTGCCCAAGTCATGTGTTTTCAGGAGATCTTCTACAGCCCGTACTTCTGCCAGGTCCAGGAGAATGAGCACTTCAATTACGCCGAGCCAATCCCGGATGGACCAACCACTCAGCTGATGCAGGACCTGGCTAGGGAAACCGGGATGGTGCTGGTCATTCCGATCTTCGAGAAGGAAGACGAGGGCTTCTACTACAACACTGCTGCGGTCATCGATGCCGACGGGACCTATCTCGGCAAATACCGCAAGCAGCACATTCCCCATGTGAAAGGTTTCTGGGAGAAGTTCTACTTCCGCCCCGGCAACGGTGGTTATCCCGTCTTCGACACGGCGGTGGGCAAAGTCGGGGTCTACATCTGTTACGACCGCCACTTTCCCGAAGGGTGGCGCGCCCTCGGCCTCAACGGAGCCAAGATCGTCTTCAACCCCAGTGCCACCAGCCGCGGCCTCTCGATGTACCTGTGGAACCTGGAGCAACCTGCGGCAGCGGTAGCTAACGAATACTTCATTGGAGCCATCAACCGGGTCGGCAAGGAGGAGTACGGCGACAACGACTTCTATGGATCGTCGTATTTCGTCGGCCCCCGCGGTCAGATCATTGGCGACGCTGCTTCCGACACGGAGGAGGAACTCGTAATCCGCGACCTCAACCTCGACGAGATCGAGGACGTCCGGCAGCAGTGGGCTTTCTATCGTGATCGGCGTCCCGACGCCTACGACGACCTGGTAGTTCGTTGACCGAGGGCAAGCATTCCGAGTTGCTCGCCCGTCATCGCGAGGTACTCCCCGCCTGGATGGCGTTGTACTACAACGAGCCTATCGCATTGGTCGACGGCGAGGGTCGTCGTGTCGTAGACGCCGAAGGTAATCAATATCTCGACTTCTTCGGCGGGATACTCACCACGATGTCGGGATACAAGGTCCCCGAGGTGGTGGAGGCGATCCGTGAGCAGGCCAACAAAATGCTCCACACCTCCACGCTCTATCTAATCGAAAACCAGATTGAGCTCGCGGAAAAGATTGCGGAGCTATCGGGAATCCCTGATGCCAAGGTCTTCTTCACCAACTCCGGCACCGAGGCAAATGACACCGCCTTGATGATGATGACCCAATACCGGAAGTCGAACCAGGTCATCGCGATTCGGGGCAGCTACCATGGCAAGTCCCACTCCACAGTTGCCATCACCGGGCAAAAGGCCTGGTCAGCAACACAACTGACTCCGTTCCACACCATCTATGTGCACGGGCCGTACAAATACCGTTCACCGTTCGGGCACATGTCAGACGACGATTTCACCCGGGCTTGTGCTGATGACCTCCGCAACTTGCTCGACATCGCGGTGTCGGGAGATGTGGCCGGGATGATCGCCGAGCCCATTCAGGGCGTTGGTGGTTTTGCCACACCTCCCGACGGCTTCTTCGCCCCCATGAAGGAGATTCTCGAGGAGCAAGGCGGGCTCTTCATCAGTGATGAAGTCCAGACCGGGTGGGGCCGAACCGGAGAGCACTTCTGGGGCTATCAGGCTCACGGCATCACCCCCGATCTCCTCACTTTTGCCAAGGGTTTGGGAAACGGTTTGGCAATGGCTGGTGTGGTCGGCCGCGCCGAGATCATCGACTGTCTGGCTGCCAATTCGATCTCCACCTTCGGTGGGAACCCCCTGTCAACTGCGGGAGCTCTGGCGAACCTGGGCTACCTCCTGGACAATGACCTGCAGACCAACGCATACAAGGTGGGCCAACGGCTGATGTCCGGGATCGTCGATATACAGTCGCGATTCCCGATTATCGGAGATGTCCGCGGAAAAGGGCTGATGATCGGGGTTGAATTCGTCCATCCTGGAGGCAAGGAGCCCGACGCCCCCACTACCGCTGCCGTTATGGAAGCCGCCAAGGCGAATGGGCTTTTGATCGGCAAGGGGGGACTCCACGGCAACACCCTCAGAATCGCACCCCCGCTCTCGGTCACCGAAGAAGAAGCAGACGAAGGCCTTGGCCTGCTCGAGGCAGCCATCGCCGCTGCCACCACATAAGAGGAGAGACGAATGGGCAAAACACTGATCAGGGGTGGCACGGTTATCACCGCCACCGAGACAATGGAGGCCGACGTCCTGATCGACGGCGGCAAAGTCGTCGCGCTGCTCGGCCGGGAGCACACAGCCGAGGCAGACGAGGTCATTGACGCTACCGACAAGTACGTGATGCCAGGAGGCATCGATGTCCATACCCATATGGAACTCCCGTTCGGGGGCACGTTCGCAGCCGATACCTTCGAGACTGGTACCCGCGCTGCGGCATGGGGCGGGACAACCTCGATCGTTGACTTCGCTGTCCAAACCAAGGGCCAATCGGCAATGGACGGGTTTGAGGCCTGGATGGACAAGGCCTCAAACAACTGCGCCGTCGACTACGGATTCCACATGATCACCGGGGACATCAACGAGCAGACCCTCAAGGAGATGCAGATGTTGATGGACGAAGGCGTTTCCAGCTTCAAGATGTTCATGGCCTATCCCGGTGTCTTCTATTCCGATGACGGCGAGATTCTCCGTGCCATGCAGAAGGGTGCGGAGATCGGCGCCACCATTTGCATGCACGCCGAAAATGGCATCGCGATCGACGTGTTGGTCGAACAAGCCCTCGCCCGGGGCGAGACCGACCCGGTTTATCACGGCATTGTCCGCAAGTCGATCCTCGAGGGCGAGGCGGCCCACCGCGCGATCAAGCTCGCCGAGCTCACCGGTGTGCCCCTCTATATCGTGCATCTCTCTGCCAAAGAAGCCCTCGACCAGGTGATACAGGCCCGTGACGAGGGACGTAACGTCTTCGCCGAGACCTGCCCTCAGTATCTCTTTCTTTCGCTCGATGACATGCGCGACGGCTTCGAAGGGGCGAAGTATGTGGCCTCTCCCCCGTTACGGGACTCGGCGGACGGACACCAGGAGCGACTCTGGCAGGGGCTGCGGACCAACGACCTCCAGGTGATCTCGACCGACCATTGCCCGTTCTGCATGGGCGACCATCCGCAGTTCGGTACCCAGAAGCAGCTCGGCAAGGACGACTTCTCCAAGATCCCCAACGGCATGCCCGGTGTCGAGCCTCGATTCGGCCTGATCTACAACGGAGGCGTTGCAGGGGGCCGCTTCTCGGTGAACCGGTTTGTCGAATTGGTTGCCACCACACCGGCGAAGATGTTCGGGATGTATCCCAAAAAGGGAACCATCGCCATCGGTTCCGACGCTGACATCGTGATATTCGACCCCAATGGTAAAACACTGGTTTCAGTTGACACCCACCATATGGCAGTCGACTACTCGGCCTACGAAGGTTATGAACTCGCAGGCAAGATCGAAACGGTCTTCTCCAAGGGCAAGGCCATTATCAAAGATGACGCCTACCACGGTCGTCCCGGTGATGGGGAATACCTTCGTCGTGGCGCAAACCAATACCTGATTTAGGAGTTCTGATGAAACTGATCACCCACTGGATCGATGGGGAACCGGTCACTGCTACTCCTGAGCGAACCGGCGCAGTGTTCAACCCCTCAACGGGAGAGCAGCAAGCCGAAGTGGCGATGGCGTCGGCAGAGACTGTCGACCTAGCGGTTAGGACCGCAAAAAATGCGTTTGAGACGTGGCGCGATGCGCCGCTCACGATGAGGCAGAACATCATGTTCGCATATCGTGAGATTGTTGTGGCCCGCAAAGAAGAGATGGCACGGGTCCTCAGCGGAGAGCACGGTAAGACCCTCGATGATGCCATGGGCGAGGTGCAAAGAGGTCTGGAGGTCATTGAATTCGCGTGCAACATCGCGCACCTCCTCAAGGGCGACTATTCGGAGCAGGTCTCAACCAGCGTCGATACCTACACCATCCGTCAACCGCTTGGAGTGGTTGCCGGCATCACTCCGTTCAACTTCCCGGCCATGGTCCCGATGTGGATGTATCCGATCGCCATTGCGTGTGGAAATACCTTCATCCTCAAGCCTTCTGAGAAGGATCCGTCCACATCAGAGTTGGCGGCGCGATGGATGTCGGAGGCGGGCCTGCCGGACGGTGTCTTCAATGTCGTCCACGGTGACAAAGTGGCAGTCGACGCCATTCTCAACCATCCCGATATTGCCGCCGTGTCGTTTGTAGGTTCCACACCAATCGCCAGGTATATCTATGAGACTGGAACAGCTTCTGGAAAACGCGTGCAGGCACTTGGTGGGGCCAAAAACCACATGATTGTGCTACCCGATGCCGATATGGAACTCGCCGCCGATAGCGCCGTTTCCGCTGGATACGGGTCAGCCGGTGAGCGTTGTATGGCGATTTCAGTCGTCACCACAGTCGGCGACGCCGCCGACCGGCTGATCCCCAAGATCAGAGAACGAATCGCCGACCTCAAGGTTGGCCCATCGTTGCAAGACGACTCCCAGATGGGCCCACTCATCACCGGTGAGCATCGAGACAAGGTCAAGGGTTATGTCGACGCCGGCGAAAGTGAGGGAGCTTCTCTCCTCGATGACGGCCGCGACCTGGTTGTGTCCGGCCATGAGAGTGGCTTCTTCGTGGGGCCGACCCTCTTCGACAACGTCACCCCGGAGATGAGCATCTACACCGACGAGATTTTTGGCCCGGTGCTCTCGATTGTTCGCACCGACCATTACGAAGATGCGATCAAGCTGATAAACGAGAACCCATACGGAAACGGGACGGCTGTCTTCACAAACGACGGGGGCACCGCCCGAAAATTCCAGAACGAGATCGAGGTGGGCATGGTCGGAATCAATGTCCCGATACCTGTTCCACTCGCTTTCTACAGCTTCGGTGGCTGGAAGAACTCGATCTTCGGGTCCCATGCCATATACGGGCCGGAGGGTGTCCACTTCTATACCAAGCAGAAAGTGGTTATCAGCCGGTGGCCGGATCCGATTCATCGTGGAGTCGACCTCGGCTTCCCCCAGCACGGCAAATAGATGGATTTCGGAGTCGTCCTCCAAACCGACCCACCCGCATCCCGGGTGATCGAACTTGCGGTCATGGCTGAGCAAGAGGGCTTTCGCTATGGGTGGGCATTCGATTCCCACGTATTGTGGCAGGAGCCGTTTGTCATCTTCAGCCAGATGTTGGCGGCCACAGAGCGCATGGTCGTGGGACCGATGGTCACCAACCCTGGGACGAGAGATGCGACCGTGCTCGCCTCGCTATTCGCCACCCTCAACGACATGTTCGATGGCCGAACCATCTGCGGAATCGGACGCGGTGACTCTGCCCTTCGGTATATCGGGAAGACACCCAACACTTTGGCCGAAATGGTCGAAGCGGGAGATCTGATCAAGGCCCTCGTGGCAGGCGACAAGGTGGATTACGACGGCACCGAATTGCAAATTCCTTGGATCGACAAAGGTTGGGACCTCCCGATATGGATGGCCGGCTACGGCCCGAAAGCTTTGGCAACTGTTGGCGCCCACGCCGATGGTTTCATCTTGCAGTTGGCCGATCCACAGATCTTGGAATGGACCATGAGAGCGGTGCGTTCCGCGGCCGAAGAGGCGGGCCGCGACCCTGAGTCGATCGACATTTGTGTCGTGGCACCGGCGTATGTCGGCGACGATATTGCACATCAGCGCGACCAATTGCGTTGGTTCGGGGGCATGGTTGGCAACCATGTTCACGACCTTGTCAACCGCTACGGCGCCGACAGCTCAACCATTCCCCAGGAGTTGTCCGATTACATCAAGGCGCGCGAGGGGTACGACTACTCCCACCACGGGCGAGCCGGCAGTGAACAGACTGACTTCGTGCCCGACGAAATCGTGGACCGGTTTTGCGTGCTGGGGACAGTCGATCAGCACATCGAGAAACTATCTCTTCTCCGCGACATGGGTGTCAATCAATTTGGGATCTATCTAATGCACGACCAACAAGAAGAAACGCTCAGTGCATACGGATCGAAAATT
>DATDCF010000042.1:0-4116 GCA_036524475.1 Acidimicrobiia bacterium
TCGCCGTCGATTGTCACACCGCTTATCCGGGAACCGTCGGTCACCAATGACTCGACTTGTGCCGTCAATCGTCCTACCCCCCCGTGGATCGCCCGGCGCCTGTACCCGTTGACGATCCCGTTGGCGTCGACCGGTCCGTCATCAGGCCCGAACGTGGCTCCGACGAAGTCGACCGATACGGCCACCGGAAATCTCTCAGCGATCTCGGACATCTCCAACCACTCTACGTTGCCGCCGAAGCGCCGCTGATTTCCGAGGCCGGCCATGGCGCTGTCCCGTCCGGCTTCATCGACCAGGAACAGGTTTCCCTGTTTTCGCCGGTCGACATGGGCGCGTTCGCCGCCGACCTCGAGCATGTCACCGAAGTTGTCAATGCATTCCATTCCGTACTTCGACATGGCGATGTTCTCGTCGAGGTTGAATTGAATCCGGACATTCGACTCGGAGAGCATCGTCGACGATTTGGCCAGCGAGGGGTCTTGCTCGATGACCGTTATCGAGAGGGACGGATCGAGCAGGTTGAGATAGTGGGCGGTCGCCCACCCGGTTGCCGCTCCGCCGACGATCAGGACGTCTGGCATCAACTCAGCTCGAGATCTCGCAGCCGGTCGAATACCACCTGAGACGACTCGAGGACCCGGGCCAGGTCGAAGCAACCGTTGAGCGTCTCGGCATCGAGGCCCACTTCGGGGTCGGCGGCGAGGAGGTCGCGGAGGTGTCCCGAACCTGCCCAGGCACTCATCGCGTGCGTCTGGACAATTCGGTAGGCATCGTCGCGGGTCATTCCGGTCTCGACCAACGCCAGGAGAACCGGCTGGCTGAAAACGAGTCCGTTGGTTCCCTGCAGGTTGGCGTCCATACGACCTTCGTCGACAACCAGGCTCTCCACCAGAGCGGTGAATTTGACCAGCATGTAGTGAAGGACGATGGATGCATCGGGGAGGATGACCCGCTCCGCCGAGGAGTGGCTGATGTCTCGTTCATGCCACAGGGCGACATTCTCCAGACCCACCTGCGCATACCCCCGGAGTAGGCGGGCCATCCCGGTCATTCGCTCACTCAAGATCGGATTTCGTTTGTGGGGCATTGCCGACGAGCCCTTCTGGCCCTTGCCGAATGCCTCCCGCACTTCGGACACTTCAGACCGCTGCAGGTGTCGGATTTCCGTCGCCATGCGTTCAATCGATGCGCCGATCAACGCCAGGGTTTGGAGCCACTGGGCATGACGGTCGCGGGATGTGACCTGCGTTGAGGCCGGTTCAATGTCAAGACCGAGTTTCACGCAGACGTGTGCCTCGACCTCCGGGGGCACCTGGGCGTAGGTGCCCACTGCTCCCGAGATCTTCCCTACGGACACGGCTCTGGCGGCGTCCTCGAGCCTCCGGAAGTTGCGCTCCAGTTCGAACGCCCATCCGGCCAGCTTCAGCCCGAAGGTCGTCGGCTCGGCCCAGATTCCGTGGGTCCTTCCGATCATAAAAGTGCGCTGGTGCTCCTCGGCCTTGTGCTTCACCGCCCGGAAGAGGTCAGCGGTGCGAGCAATGAGTATCTCCGACGCCTCGCGTAGGAGGACGCCTCCGGCGGTGTCGAGTACATCGGATGAAGTCAATCCATAGTGGACCCAAGCCGCAGCCTCTACGCCGGCACTGGCGCCGAGAAGGTCGACGAATGCCGCCAGGTCGTGATCGGTGACGGCCTCACGCTCGGCTACCTCCTCTGGAGTCGGGCAGTCCGCCACCCGGGTAGACCCCGCCACCCCCTCAGGGACTTTGCCGAGCTCAGTCCATGCTTCCAGCGCGAGGACCTCGACTTCCTTCCAGGCCTGGAGTTTTCTCGGCTCAGCCCAGACGTCTCCCATCTCGGGCAGGGTGTATCGCTCAATCACAGGTACAGATGATGGCACAGCAGTTACCCTCACCCGCCGATGCCGCGAATCACTAGTGACCAGGCGAAACGGTATGCCCTTGCTGCCCAGGGGTTTGGCGATCCGCGACCGACGGGCCGGATCGACGCCCGCCACTACCGCAAGGTCGTGAATCGTCTCGGGATCATCCAACTCGACTCGGTCAACGTGTTTTCCCGCACTCACTACATGCCGTTCTTCTCCAGGCTCGGAAACTACGACAGGGCAGCTCTGGACAGCTGGCTATGGGGTTCCGGAGAGATGTTCGAGTATTGGGGCCACGAGGCGTCACTGCTCCTGGTCGAAGACCATCGCCATTGGCGGTGGCTGATGAATCGGCCGTTGAAATGGAGGGCGTTGACCGACCTGATAGCGAATGAGCCCAATTACCTCGAGGAGGTTCTCGAACAGGTGAAGGTCTTCGGCCCGATCAAGACCTCAGACCTGAAAGATCCGGGTGCGAAACCGGGCGAGGGGATGTGGAACTGGTCAAAGGGAAAAGTCGGTCTGGAGGCCCTGTTCCTCCAGGGCAAGGTCACCGCGGCGGGTCGCCCCAACTTCACCCGGATGTACGACCTCACCGAGCGCGTGATTCGCCCGGAACATCTCGGTCCACCCGACCTCGACGAAGAAGAAGCAAAGAAGCAGTTGATCCTGCAAGGGGCCCGTGCCATGGGAGTGGCGACCGCTGAGGACCTCGGTGATTATCCGCGTCTACGAATGCCCCAGGTCCGCCCCTTGCTTTCGTCGCTGGTGGCTGAGGGTCAACTCATCGAGGCCGAAGTCGACGGGTGGGACCGGGTGGGATATCTCCACCCTGAGTCCACGATGCTTCGTCGGCCATCCGGAACGGCGCTTCTTTCGCCCTTCGACAATCTCATCTGGTCGCGTCCACGCACCGAGCGGCTTTGGGACTTCCACTACCGGATCGAGATCTACGTCCCCGAGCCGAAGCGAATCTACGGCTACTACGTGCTGCCGTTCTTGCTCGACGGCGAACTCGTGGCCCGGGTCGATCTCAAAACCGACCGGCAATCAAACCGTCTGTTGGTGAAAGGGTCGTTCGGGGAATCTGGTATCGACCCGGTGCGGGTGGGTAGTGAACTCAAATCAGAATTGCAAACGGTCGCCGCATGGCTGGGAATGAACGACCTCGAAATATACGACAACGGCGATCTGGCGTCTTACCTCAAGTAGACGCACCCACATACTCCGCGCCCTCGAATGCCCGAGCTAGCGACCGATCGGCTGTGAGCAGCGGAACAACGAGTTTGTCCGCAAGGGCAACATAGATCCCGTCGACCAACCGAAAGCTGTTCCGTCGCCTCCACGCTTCCTCCACAAGCAGCGATAGGGAATGACGCGAAAGCGGCGAAGCAGCGAGATGCGATAGTTTCCTTGCAACCTGATCGGCATTCAGGGAGCCAGCGCGATGCAATCGCCCTAATGCTGAGAGGACCTCTGCGTCGAAGTGGGCGGGAACATGGATTTCCGATCGAGCGATACGGTCTCCCGTTGCAAGCCCTGCATCGGACTCGACTAAGAACTCGACCATCGCCGATGCGTCAAGGACCAGTCCCTCTTGTGAGTCCTTCAATGTCATCCTTGGCTCCGGCAATTGCGGCCCTCATGATCTCTGGATCCACCTTTATTGGGGGATCCTTCCTCACTTCTGCGATCCATGCAGCCATCCTCTCGGAGTGAAGCTCCCGTTTCAAGGCTTCCTGGGTGATTTTGGAGACATTGAGTCCAGCTGCCTTGGTTTCCGCTGCTAGATCATCAGGTAGGTAGACGTTGACCCGTGCCATGCGCATATTATACACACATGCGAAAGGCCTGTCTAGAAGCTTGAAAAGCAGCCGAGCGACCCTCTCTCTGTGACGGAAGCGCTCGAGCCTAGAGTTGTTGCATGATCGCTACCGCGCTTCCCTCTTCCGAGCGACGCCAGGTGCCTTGCTTCTCGCTGCTTCGAGCGAGCCGGTGAACCAAACGCGAGCGTTTGCGAACCGTCTTCTGGTCCGAGCCGACTTCGGGGATGACACGGTTCTCTACGACGATGGAGACCTGGCCGGCTACTTGAAGTGATCCTTCCCGACGACACCGACCGGATACGCTTTCGCGCTTACGAGCCTGAAGACTTCGATGATGTCGTTCGGATGTTCTCGGACTTCCAGGCCCGGAGGTTCTACCCGGAGATGGATAAGCCGGAGAACAAT
>DATDCF010000043.1:0-11432 GCA_036524475.1 Acidimicrobiia bacterium
TCCATCTGCGGCGACCACCTTTCACCTTCTCGCCATAACCCGACCAGTTCATCCTGGGATTCCCAGAAGCCTGCGGCCAATCCTGCTCCGTAAGCGGCTCCCACCGCGGTTGTCTCGGCAATCGACGGTTTGACAACATCGATATTGAGCAGGTCGGCCTGAAACTGCATCAGGAGGTTGTTTGCCGTCATTCCGCCGTCGACGCGCATTTCCGTCAATGCGACCCCGGAGTCGCTGACCATCGCATCGAGGACCTCCCTGGTCTGGAACGCTGTTGCCTCCAGGGCAGCCCGGGTGATATGACCCCTGTTGGAGAAACGGGTCAGACCGACGATCGCCCCGCGAGCGTCCGGGCGCCAGTAGGGGGCGAACAACCCCGAGAACGCCGGGACGAAATAGACGTCACCGTTATCGTCAACGGTACCTGCCATTTCTTCGATTTCAGCAGCGTCAGAAATCAGCCCGAGATTGTCGCGGAGCCACTGGACCAGCGAGCCTGAGACCGCGACGGACCCCTCCAGCGCGTACGCGGGATCGAGCCCATCTCCCGTGTAGGCAACCGTGGTCAACAATCCGGCATCCGAAGTCACCGGGCGGATTCCGGTATTCATCAACATGAAATTTCCGGTCCCGTAGGTGTTCTTCGCCTCTCCGGGCTGGAAACAGACCTGGCCGAACAGCGCGGCCTGCTGATCACCCAGGATCGTGGTCAAAGCGACGCCATCGAGAACGCCGCGACACCGGGCAATCGGACCGACGGAATCGACGATCCGTGGCAGAATCGCGGTGGGCACGCCGACCTCGTCACAGAGTCCAGGGTCCCAAGCCCGGTTCGCCAGGTCCATCAACATGGTGCGGGAAGCATTCGTTGTGTCTGTCAGGTGCTCTCCCCCGGTGAGATTCCAGGCGAGCCATGAGTCGATGGTACCGAAGAGGATCTCTCCGCTTTGCGCCCGCGCTTGCAGACCGTGTTCATCGAGCAGCCACCGGATTTTGGGACCGCTGAAATATGTCGCCGGGGGTAATCCGGTCTGTTCCCGGAAACGAACGGCGCCACCGTCGGCAGCAAGCCGTTCCGTCAACTCCGAGGTTCGGACGTCCTGCCATACAACTGCGTTGGCCACCGGGACGCCTGAAGCCGCATCCCACAACACCGTTGTCTCCCTCTGATTGGTGATCCCGATGGCCATCAGGTCGTGGCGCCGCAACGAGGCTTTACCCAGACATCCTTCAATCACGGTGGATGCGTTGGACCAGATTTCGACCGGGTCGTGTTCCACCCAGCCCGCCCTGGGGAAAATCTGGCGATGCTCACGCTGGTCGACGGCAATCACATTCCCGTTGTGATCAAAGATCATGAATCGGGTAGAGGTGGTTCCCTGATCGAGTGCGCCGACGAACTCCGCCATATGCGTCAACGGTAGTCGCCGATCAATCCACTCCGTAGCGTGCTGCCATTTCCTGGGCACGGGCCGGCTGATCCGGCCAGAGTTCCACGACGTCGGCCGCGACTTCGATCATGACATCGACTTCGGGCCGTTCCGATTTGGTGAAAGCCCTGAGCACATGGTCTGCGGTGCCGGTAGAGCCCGGCGGGCGTCCGACTCCCACCTTGAGCCGGGAAAACTCGTTGGTGCCGAAGGACTGTTCCACTGACCTGATCCCATTGTGCCCCCCGCTGCCACCACCGACCTGGAGACGGAGCCTCCCGAATGGAAGGTCGATGTCATCATGGACGACGAGGATGTTTGCCAAAGGAATCTTGAAGTAGACGGCGGCGGCGCGTATCGAGCCACCCAACTCATTCATGAATCGGTTTGAAACGAAGTAGAACACGCGATCATCGCCCGACCCGATCTTGGCAACCCGACCGCTTACTTTCAGGGGTGCTCGCCCCAGCGTCTCGTCATGTCGGCGAAGAAGGGTTTCGACAACCTCGAATCCGACATTGTGCCGGGTTCCCTCATAGTCGGGCCCGGGATTGCGGAGCCCAACCACCAGGTACATGGGCTACTCCGAGGCTCCCTCGCCGGAATCGTCGCTTTCTGCACCATCGGCACCGTCTCCGCCTTCGCCTGTACCGTCTTCTTCGCCCTCGATCCCTTCACCTTCCAGTGTGAGGTCGGCTTCAGGCTCTTCGACGATCTCCGCTGCGGGAGCGGTGACCGACACGACCACGGCATCGGGGTCTTCGGTGTATTCCACCCCTTCGAGAGTCGGTAGATCGGCGACACGTAGCGAGTCGCCGAGGGCGACCTCGGAGATGTCGAGCACGATGAAGTCGGGAATCGTGGAGGCAAGGGTGAGAACGTCGACGGTTGTGCGCCGCGGTGAGAACACGCCGCCTTCCTGAACGCCGATCGGCGTCCCCTCGAAATGGAGGCTGACTTCGAAACTGAGTTTCTCGTCCAGGGAAATCGCCACGAAGTCAACGTGACGGTATTCGCTGCGGAACGGGTGCTTTTCGATTATCCGGGCAATGGTGAGAAGGGGCTTGGCGCCATCGATTTCCAGGTTGATCAACGCGTTGGACCCGGCGTCGGTGTGCAGGGCCAACTGAAGATCGTGGGCGTCAACTGCAATCGGACGGGGTTCGGTCCCGTGTCCATAGACGACAGCGGGAATATTCCCCGTTTTGCGAATACGCCTCGATTCACGCGAGCCGGGGGTACGACCCGCCGAAGCGCGCAAGGTGACTTGCGACATTGAAAAGACTCCTTGAAAAGTGAAGGGTGAACCCCAATTATGCCGTGATTCCCCGATTTTTGCCAGACGAGATCGACGCGATGAAGTCGGCGGTGCCTGTCACCAAGCGTTCGGTCATCGTTTCCGGTGTCCAACCACCACCTTTGAATCCGTGAGTTGCCCCCTCGAGGAGCTCTACCCGGACATTGGGGAGGGGTGTGATGTAGCGGTTGAACAATTCCATCTGACTCAGGGGATCCTTGGTCCCCTGAAAGAAGATCATCGGCTGGGTCACATCGGGAAAGTGGGCAACGCGGAGGTTCTCCGGCTTTCCGGCCGGATGGAGCGGGTAGGCGTAGAGCACGAGCCCTTCACATTGGTATCCCTCGGCCGCCAGGTAGGTGCCCATCCTCCCGCCCATCGATCGACCGGCCAGGAACAACGAGTCGACCCTGGATCGCAAGGCATCAGCCGCAGCCAGGTGACAGGCCACCAGCTTCTCGGTTCGGTCGGGTCGTTTCGACCCCCGTTCGGTGTACGGGTAGTTGAAAGACATCACCGCCAAGCCGGTACCGGCCAAAGCCGAGCGAAGACCCGCCATGGTGGGATGGTTCTGGTCGGTTCCTGCTCCGTGAGCGAGGAGGACACCCGTCGATCCGGCACCTTCGAGGATGCCGGTAACCGACTGGTCCTCCCAGCTGATTGCGATTGATCGGGCCACGTGGTCGAATCTAGATGGTTGGTCGCACCAATGATTACCGTCGTCGGTATGGAAGTGATCGTCCACGAAACACCCCGGGAGGCGTCGGCCGCGGTCGCCGTGTCGATCGCTGACGCCATTTCCGGGAAACAGGGACGTTTCTCCTGGGGTCTCGCCGGTGGATCCACACCCGCCCGCACCTACCGGCACCTCCGCGACGCCCCGGTCGACTGGTCGAAGGTGGATGGCTGGTTAGCCGATGAGCGATGGGTTCCGCGTGACTCAGATCGATGCAACGGTCGAATGGTGGCGCGGTTGTTATTCGATCGCGTTCCCGCCCGGCTCTACCAGCCTGAGTGGGGTGAGGACCTCTCGCCACACGACTCCGCCCTCCGTTACGAAGCGGTCCTGAAGACCCTTCACGAAGACTCAGCGGACCTCGTTTTCCTCGGCCTGGGTGACGACGGCCACACCGCCTCGCTATTCCCCGGCTCCCCCGCCCTGTCCGAAACCGGGCGTCAATTCGTTGAAAATACTATTCCAGACAGTGGCGAGATTCGGCTGACCGCGACATTCCCACTTCTCCACGCCGCTCAACAGATCATCTTCCTGGTGTTCGGCGAGAGCAAAGCTGAGGCATTGCGGGACAGCCTCAGGGGCGAAACCCCGGCGGGCCTCGTAAACGAAGGGAGCGCCCGAGTCGAATGGCACGTCGACCAACTCGCTGCCTCGCTCTTGTAACGAGTCTCGCTCTGATTCTGGGCGCCTGCTCGGGGGAAGCCGGGAGTGTCGCGAGCAGCGAAAATACGGCGTCATCGACCACGGTGGCGGAAACTTCAACAACTACCTCGACCACAACTTCGACAATCCGCACGACATCCACAGCTCCGTCGATCGGAGAAACGGAGCCGCTCCCCGGCGCCGAAATCGGGATCCCCGAGGATGAGGGAAAGTTTCCAAGCGTGGTGCTGGTACATGGTGGCGGCTGGGTGGTTGGATCGCCTGTTGGGATGGAAGCCCTGGCGATCTATTTGACTGACAATGGATATCTCACGGTCAATGCCAGTTACCACCTGTCCCAGCAATCACCGGGCTTTCCCGCCGCCATCGACGACATTGCCTGTGCGGTTCGTTTCGCAGCTTCCCATCCCCGCTCCAACGGGACGGTGGTGGTCATCGGCCATTCTGCCGGCGCCCATATCGGATCCCTGGTGGCATTGACCGGTGAAAAGTACGGAGAGGATTGCCCCTACCCGGGCACCGGGGTTCCGGAGCGTTTCATCGGCCTGGCCGGGCCATACGACATCGCCAGGTTGGGCCCGATCATGTTGACATTCTTCGGGAGCTCACCGGAGGATTCCCCTGAAGACTGGCAGGCGGGTAACCCCCAACTCCAAGTTGGCGAGAACCCGGCTCTCAGGACATTGTTGATTCATGGTGCCATCGACCAGGTGGTCCCGGCTGACTTCTCGGAGAATTTCTACGACGCTTTGGTCGAGACGGACGCCGACACAGAGATCCTTGTACTGGACGGAGTGGATCACTCTGAAGTACGGGATCCCAGCATCGTCGGAGAGACGGTGCTCGACTGGCTGTCGAGATGAGACGGGACGGTCAGATCGAGGTGATGTTCCGTGGTTTGGTTCGTGGGCCGTACTTCGGGGCATGGCCGAGATTGTGAAGAAGCCGGACCACACGGCCGCGATGGGGCCGGAACTCTTCGAGTAGCTCCACCATCTCCTCATCGGTGCCCCGTGGCCGACCGGTGAGGTGGAATACGACAAAATTCTTGAGGTGATAGTCACCAACCGACACCTGATCGGCATCGCCGTGGCTCCGCACCAGAGTCTCGGCCACGGTCCACTCGCCCACCCCCTGGATCTGACGCAGTCTGATGGAAGCGGCCGACGGACTGAACCCGGTCAGTCCGTCGATCTCGGCAGCAGATCGCGCCGCATTGATCAGGACTTCGGACCGCTTCTGCTCGAGGTGAAGCTCGTGAAACTGCCAATACGGGGCCTCGGAGATCCGTGTCGGATCGGGCGGCAGTCGGAGGCCAGGGTTGGGCCCGGGGGCGGGATCAGAAAATGTCCGGGTCAGTCCGCTCATGGCCCGGGACGCTTCCGCCCCGGTCACCTTTTGCCCGACGATCGCGATGACCAGCTCATCGAACACCCGGCCCGTTGATCCGAAGCGCAGTCCGGGGTGGCGGCGGTGCAGCTCCTTGATTTTGTGATCCTCGGGTCGAAAAGTCGACGGGTCGTCATCTAGCCCGCCGATTCGGTCCAATCGCTCCAGCAGGGTGTCAGCGCCGCTCCCCCACGCCTCACCCTTCAAGAACTCCCGGGTACGGGTGACCAGGAGTGTCGCCGGGCCGTCGCCCGTCCTGGCGGCAAGCCACCATCCCCGTTCGTTGAATCGTCCGTGTAAGGGAGCGAGCGTCCCCCGGAGGTCGAGAGGACCATCGATAGGAATGGAGCGTTCTGGCATTACCGGATTATCGCGTCGGGGTCCGGCCGTAGAACCCACCCAACAAGCCGACGGAGACCCGTCGCACTAGGTCGCTGGCCCGGACCCGAGTGCGGACCTCACTTTGTTCACACCTTTGCGGGCGAGACCGATCAGTTTGTACATCACATAAGCGCCGATCACCAGGAGGACAACCACAACGGCGATCGCGATAATGGGGTATTCGACAGCGAGGAACACGACGACGGCCACCAGGCCGTCCTCGGCGAGACTGACCACCGAATTGCTCACCGGCTCCGGGGAGGTGTTTACCGCTACCCGGGTGGTTGCCTTTGCGGCATGTGACGCCAGGGCCAGCCCACCAGCCCCGATGCTGGCCACATACTGATTGAAGCCGGAGGCATCACCGACCATGATCCAGCCCAGTACCGCAGCCCCCAGCGGGCGGATAGCCGTGTGGACAACATCCCAAATATTGTCGAGGTATGGCACCTTATCGGCGACAAATTCCATGCTGTAGAGGATCAGGGCGATGACCAGCACGTCGGTTCGTTGCAGGATCTCTGGTACTTCTCCAAGGCCGAGACGGCCGTAGATATTGAGGAGGGCGACAACGCCATACAGGTTGATGCCGGATGACCATCCGCTTCCGACGATGAGACCGGTCAACTAGAGGCCCTTGGGATGCCAGACGGTCTTGGTCTCCGTGAAGGCGGCGATCCGGTAAGGGGACTGGCCCACTTCGTCAGGGAGGACCACACGTTTGACGTTGTGCACCGCACCTTCTTGAATCCGGATCACCTGCTCCGGAGTCGCACCACCGGCATCAACTGCGTTGATGTCCATGTGGTCGGCCATCCACGGAACGAGATCGTCTGTATGACCGGTGAGAATGTTGACCACCCCGCCGGGTACGTCGGACGAGTCGAGCACCTCGGAAAAGGTGATTGCCGGCATCGGTGTCTTCTCGGACGCCAGCACAACAGCGGTATTCCCCGGCACCAGAACCGGCGCCAGACGCGATACCAGCCCCAGGAGAGCCGGTTCCTCAGGGGCAACAATGCCAACGACTCCGGTGGGTTCGGGAGCCGATATATTGAAGAACGGTCCCGAAACCGGGTTGAGGTTCCCGTAGATCTGGGCGAACTTGTCGCACCACCCCGCGTACCAGACCAATCGGTCGACGGAATCGGACACTTCGTGGCGGGCGGCGGCCGGCTTCGAACCGGCATCGGTCAATTGCTCGACGAAACTCCCCTCCCGATCTTCGAGAGTCTCGGCGATCCGGTAGAGAATCTGTCCCCGGTTATAGCCGTCCCGATCAGCCCAGCCCTTGACTGCGCCGCGAGCGATCCGGACCGCATCGCGTAGGTCTTTACGGCTGGCCGAGGCGACTCGTGCCAGAACTTCGCCTTCGGAGTCGAGTGCCGGATAGGAGCGACCCGATTCGGAGCGGGGGAACTTTCCGCCGATATACAGCTTGTAGGTCTTCCTGACGTCGAGACGACTCACGACTCGCTCCACTTGAGATAGGGAAGCAGACCGTGGCGGCCGCCTTCGCGGCCGAAGCCGGACTCCTGATACCCGCCAAATGGGGATGCGGGATCGAACTTGTTGAAGGTGTTGGCCCAGACAACTCCGGCCTTGAGCTGATCGGCCATCCACAGGATCCGGGAACCTTTCGTGGTCCAGACTCCCGCCGACAACCCGTACGGGGTGTTGTTCGCCTTCTCCACCGCCTCCTGAGGGGTCCGGAAGGAAAGGATGGAGAGGACGGGGCCGAATATCTCCTCCTGGGCGATCCGATGTGACTGGGCCACGTTGGTGAACAACGTCGGTTTGAAGAAGAATCCACGCTCGGGAAGGACACAGTCGGGTTGGAACATGTCGGCCCCCTCATCGCGTCCGGCGTCGACCAACTCGTTGATCCTGTCCAACTGTTCGCGACTATTTATCGCCCCCACATCTGTGTTCTTGTCGAGAGGGTCGCCGACCCGGAGCGTCGCGAGACGCCGCTTCAACTTCTCGACGAACTGGTCGTGGATGTTCTCCTGGACGAACAGCCTCGAACCTGCACAGCAAACATGGCCCTGGTTGAAGAAGATGCCGTTGATCACACCCTCGATGGCCTGGTCGAGTGGTGCATCCTCGAAAACGATGTGAGCGCCCTTGCCCCCCAGTTCCAGCGTCAGCTTCTTATTGGTCCCGGCCAGCTGAGACTGGATCAGTTTTCCCACAGCCGTGGACCCGGTGAATGCCACCTTGTCCACGTCGTCGTTGGTGACGACTGCGGAGCCCGTCGCGCCGGCGCCCGTGACCACATTGAACACCCCGGGTGGTAATCCAGCCTCGGCCGTGATCTGGGCGAGGATCAGGGCAGTCAAGGGGGTCGATTCGGCAGGCTTCAGCACAACGGTATTGCCGGCGGCCAGGGCGGGAGCAACCTTCCAGGCCAGCATCATCAATGGAAAATTCCACGGAATTATCTGCCCGGCCACCCCGAGCGACTCCGGTCGAATTCCGGGGAAGGCGTAATCGAGCTTGTCGGCCCAACCCGCGTAATAGAAGAAGTGATTGGCCACCAATGGAAGGTCGACGTCGCGTGACTCTTTGATCGGCTTGCCTCCATCGAGGGTTTCGAGGACAGCCAATTCACGGGACCGCTCCTGGATCATGCGGGCGATCCGGAAAATGTGCTTGGCCCGCTCACCCCCGGGCATAGGCCCCCAAACGTCGGTATGGGCGGCGCGGGCCGCCTTGACCGCCGCGTTGACATCGGCCTCATCCGCCTCAGCTACTTCGGCGAGTGGTTCCTCCGTGGCCGGATTCACGGTGGAGAAGTACTTCTTCGACTTGGGATTGACGAACTTCCCATCGATGAACAGGCCGTAGCGCTTCTCGAGATCGAGCAGATCGGTGGATTCGACACTCCGTGCGTAATCCCATTTGAGGGGGGCCGCGGAGCTCTTTGCAATTTCTGTAGCCATGATTCCTAGTCGTTGGTGAAATAGTCCTGAGACCAGTAGCGGCCGGTCTTGAGCCATCGAATCTGCATGAGAAGGTCGTTGAGTAACGAGGACGCTCCGAAGCGGAACCAGTCGGGAGTCATCCACTCTTCGCCCAGAGTTTCATTGAGCACGAGCAAATACTTGATGGCGTCCTTGGAGGTCCGGATCCCACCGGCGGGTTTCATGCCGACCATCACTCCAGTCGCATCGTGGAAGTCGCGGATGGCTTCCAACATGACCAGGGTGACGGGAAGGGTTGCCGCGGGCTGAATCTTCCCGGTCGAGGTCTTGATAAAGTCGGCTCCCGCTGCCATAGCCAACACCGAGGCGCGGCGGACGTTGTCGAGATTGCCTAGCTCCCCGGTTTCGAGAATGACCTTGAGATGCGCATCGCCACATGCATCTTTAACCCTGCGAATCTCGTCGAACACTTTGAAGTACTCCCCGGACAGGAAAGCACCGCGATCGATGACCATGTCGACTTCATGAGCGCCCTGTCTGGCTACCCGGGCAGTCTCTTCCACCTTGAGGTCGGTGTCAGCGAGGCCGCTGGGGAAATACGTCGCCACGCTGGCAACCTTGACCGTCGACCCCTCGGTCGCCTGCAGCGCATATTTCACCATGTTGGGGTAGACGCAAACCGCCGCCGTCGACGGGATCCCGTGATCGAGGGGATCGGGCCGTATCGCTTTCGCCGACATCTGGGCGACCTTCCCGGCGGTGTCCTGACCCTCCAACGTGGTCAAATCGATCATGCGGATGATCAGATTCAGCGCATCGAGCTTCGATTCCTTCTTGATCGATCTCCGGGAGAGCGAGTCGACACGCTCCTGGGCACCAACGTCGTCGACGGACGGGACGCTGCGAAGAAAAGCGCGCAACGTCGGAGTTGTGATCCGGTCAGGGAGGATCGAGGTTCGTAGCGAGGCGAGAGTCACCACGCAATCCTATCCCGGGGCGCGGCCCACCCGCTAACCGGGCTCACCCCGGGATTGATGCCAGCTACGCGGGTTCGTCGGTGGCCAACTCGTAGCTGACCGTTTGATCGATGCTCATATCCATGACGAAGCTGGAGAGCTCGCCGGTCTCCTCGTCCGGGAAGTTGAGATCGAAACCGAGGTTTGCCAATGAGGCAACCTCGTACGTTTGGGTCATCCCGGACTCAGGGTCGAACAAGGTTTTGGAGGTCGATGTGGTCTCGTCGGAGGAGATCACGAAACGCAGGTTCTCGACCAACTCATCGATCTGAGCCTGTTCCTCAGCAGTGGCGTCGTCGGGCAGAAAGCCTGTGAACAACCCGATGAAGAAATCGGCGAGGTCGACTTCGAAGGCAGAGACCACGGTGCTTGTGTCGATGACGAGGACATCGACACCGCCCACGGTGTCGGTTCCGGTTACTTCGCTTTCCACAGTGGTTGTGATCGGTTCTGACCCGAATCCAGGAACCTCGACAGTGGCCGACCACGTATCACCCACGGTCACTGCCTCGTCCCCGAAGGGAGGACCAAAGAATTGACCGAGTTCGGCGCCGGGAACCGACCCAGAGCCCATCCCTCCCAGACCCTCGAGACCACCGAGGAGATCACCGAACGGGTCTTCCACCGAGGGATCGGCGGGAATGATATTGCCTTTGTCATCGACCACTACGGTCGTCGAGACCGGCTCGACGTCGGCGAAGTCGGGGATGTCGTCCCCTGACACGGGCTCGCCGTCCACAGTGCCGGTCACGTTCAGGTCGGTCAATTCACCGGTGATCGTCACCTCATAGGTCCCCTCATCCGGCCCGTCTGCCACGTCAAAGGTGAACTGCCCGGTTCCGGCGACGTTGATGTCAGCCGATTCGGGGATGTCCTCGTCATCCAGGGCCGCTCCGTTCCCCTCGGCGGATACCTGAATGGTCTGGACCAACGTGACGTCGTATACGTAGGACGCTCCGTCGGCGAGTTCGTAGCTGAGCAGGACTTCAGGTGGGGCCTCGCCTTCGGGCTGGGGAGAGGCGGTGCCAGGTTCCGATTGTGACGGTGTCGAGCACGCGGCCATGACGAGGGCGAACAAAGAGAGGAGAATGAAAAGTCGATTGCGCATATCCGGAGGTTATCGGCGATTCGGACTAATTCATTGAGTGAAGAAAAAGGCGACCGGTTACGCTCCCCATCGCATGAATCCGTGGCCTCCTCTCATCCTCGCCATCCTGGGTTGGGGTGCTTCCAATGTGTTGAGCAAAGCGGTCCTCAATGCGGGTCTCGACACGTTCACTTTCCTCCCTATGCGATACGCGATCGCCATCGTCGCCGTCGTGATCTTTCTGGTAGGGACGAAGCGCTGGCAAAAATCGGGTTCCGGCGCATGGCAAAAAGGCGTGATCCTCGGATTGGTCAACATGGCTCTACCGACGATGTTCATGACAAGGGGATTCGAATACATCCCGGCAACCGTGGGGAGTCTGCTCATCGCGCTGATCCCGATTTCGACGGTCGCCGCAGCACACTTCGTCGTACCCGGTGAACGGTTCCAAGTTCGCACCCTACCCGGCCTGTTGGTATCTCTCGTCGGGGTTGGTGTGCTGATCG
>DATDCF010000044.1:0-15441 GCA_036524475.1 Acidimicrobiia bacterium
GACCCGGTCGCGGGGTTGACCGAAATGGGGAGGGTCACCAAGCCCGGCGGTGTGGTGGCGGCGTGTGTCTGGGACCTTGCGGGTGGGCGGAGCCCCCTGGAGAGCTTCTGGCAAGCTGCTCGGGGATTGGACGGCGGCATCGAGGATGAATCGGAACGGGCCGGGACCCGTCAGGGTCATCTCCTGGAATTATTCCAGAGCGCCGGGTTCCACAACGTCACCGGGGTGCCATTGCAGGTGGAGGTGGTGCATGAGACCTTTGAGGAGTGGTGGGAGCCCTACACATTGGGTGGTGTCGGGCCGGTCGGCATCTACCTGTCCAGCCTCTCCCGGGATAAGCTGCGTGAACTCGAAGAACGATGCGCGCTGATCGTTGGTCCAGGTCCGATCTCGATTTCTGCAGTCGCCTGGGCCGCAAGAGGTGTCGCGTAGAAGGGTCGCGGGACCCGGGCCGGTGGGTGGGGGAGGGGAGAGGAACCGAACCCGGGCCCCACGTTGACGGGGAGTAGATCCAACTTCATTCCACCCTGGACCTAACCCTTGTAAGAGAGATTCTAACGGAGAGCACTGATTAGAAAGTGGAACGGTTGGCGTAACGTGTAGCGCCTGGACCACGACGTGAGAGGAAGAATTGGGCAGTTATCCATCAGAATATGAGCTCGATGCCGTCCTTCGTGACGGTGGGGTCGTCAGAATCAGGCCGATCAAGCCCGCTGATTCGGGCCTTATCGTCCAGTTCTTCGAGACTCTGGGCCCTGAATCTCGATACTTCCGCTTCTTTCGCATCAAGAATACGCTCGACCCGGAGGAGATCGAGTACTTCACCAATGTCGACTACACCGACAGGATGGCGCTGATTGCCCTGCATGATGGTGTAATGATCGGTATCGCCAGTTACGACCGGGAAGGGGCCGATAAGACACATGCCGAAGTGGCTTTCTCCGTGGCCGATGCACATCAGGGGCGCGGAATTGGGACAAAACTGCTTCAACTCCTGACCCACCATGCGAGATCAAATGGCGTAGACGGATTTCGTGCCTACGTCCTCCCCGAGAATCGTCAAATGATGCGTGTTTTCCGGAACAGCGGTTATGAAATTTCACGGACCATCGATGATGGTGTCTACACGGTCGACTTCCCCGTGTTCGAAAGCGATGACTCATTGAGTGCCGCCGCCGAATACGAAAAGCGGGCTGTCGCTGCCTCCCTCCTCCCTATGTTCTTCCCCAAGTCGATAGCGGTGATCGGAGCGTCGAATAATCGGGACTCGATTGGAGGAAAGCTATTCCACAACCTGATCTCGGGAGGGTTCACCGGTCCGATCTACCCGGTCAATCCCACCGCGAAGGTCGTCCATTCGATAAAGGCATACGCCACCATTGACGATGTGCCTGACGAGGTCGACCTCGCCTTCATCGTCGTTCCACAGCGTTTTGTGGTCAATGTCGTCGCCGAGTGTGCCGAAAAAGAGGTCCGCGGCGTTGTTGTGATCTCCGCCGGGTTCTCCGAAGTCGGGGAGGAAGGCGCCAGGGACGAGGCCCGCCTTGTTGAGATCGTTCGTCGGGGCGGGATGCGGATGGTCGGGCCAAACTGCATGGGACTCCTGAATACGGTTTCCTCGGTGAGCCTGAATGGAACTTTTGCCCCGGTATACCCACCACCCGGTAATGTCGCCATGTCGAGCCAATCAGGTGCCCTCGGGATAGCCATTCTCGATTACGCCGCCCGAAACAACATAGGCATCTCGCAATTCGTTTCCGTTGGGAACAAAGCCGATGTCAGCGCGAACGATCTTCTGTTGGCATGGGAGGACGACCCCCAGACCGATGTCATCACCCTCTACCTGGAGTCGTTTGGCAACCCGACCAGGTTCTCACGACTGGCGAGACGGATCGGGCGGAAGAAGCCGATTGTGGCGGTCAAGTCTGGCCGTTCGACGGCGGGGAGTCGGGCGGCGTCCTCTCATACAGGTGCCCTGGCATCGTCTGACGTCGCCGTGGACGCTTTGTTTCGCCAGGCCGGGGTGATCCGTGTCGACACCATCGAAGAGCTGTTCGATTCGGCGAGTTTGTTGGCGAACCAACCGATCCCCTCCGGACGCCGCGTCGGGATAGTCACCAACGCCGGCGGGCCGGGAATTCTGGCGGCGGATGCGCTCGCGGCCAACGGGCTCGAACTACCCCAGCTTTCTAAGGTCCTGCAGACATCGATGCGCCAATACCTCCCGCTCGAAGCGTCTACGGGGAATCCAGTCGACTTGATTGCCTCAGGCGGGCCAGCGCAGTTCGAGACGGTGACCTCGCTGATGCTCGACTCCGGCGAGGTCGATGCGGTGATGGTGATATACGTTCCCACATCGTCGGACGGGGCGAGGGATGTCGCACAGGCCCTACGACGTTGCCAGGACAGCTATGAGGGGCCTGTTGCATTGCTATCCGTCTTCATGCAATCCGACGATGCCACGGGTTTTTTGGGGGGTCACCCCTCCCGACGGACCATTCCAACATATATGTTCCCCGAGTCGGCTGCTGTTGCGCTGGCACGCGCCGTGGACCACGGGATATGGCGACTGCGTGATCCCGGTATCGAGAGCCGTCTCGAGGACGGCGCCGTGGATAGTGTGCGAGCAGTAGTCGAGGAGGTGCTGGCGGACTCTCCTGAGGAGGGTGCCTGGCTCGAGCCTGCCGACGTCGATCGTCTCCTGGAGGCGTCGGGTCTCGCCATTCCCCGCTCACAGGTGGTGACATCCCCCGACGCCGCCGTGGATGCTGCACGACGAATCGGAGGCCCTGTCGTACTCAAGGTGATATCAGAGTCCGCGCTGCACAAGTCTGACGTTGGCGGTGTCCTGCTCGGTGTTTCCGGGGACGACGAGGTTCGTTCCGGGTTCGAGACCGTGACAGCCGTCGTCGATGACGCGTCAGGCGTCCTGGTGCAGGAATACGTTTCGGGGGGGCACGAGGTGCTGGTCGGTATGACCCAGGACCCCAACTTCGGACCACTGGTGGTTTTTGGCCTCGGAGGCATTTATGTGGAACTCCTCAAAGATGTGGCATTTCGGATTCACCCACTGACCGATGTCGACGCTCATGAAGTGATTCGTGAAACCAAGGGCTTCAAAATCCTCGAGGGCTATCGGAATCAGCCGGTGGGCGATGTCGCCGCGCTCGAGGACGCAATTCTGAGGGTTTCCGGATTGATATCGGCAGTCCCGGAACTGGTTGAGATGGATCTCAACCCGGTCAAGGTCCATGGTCCCGGAGCCGGAGTGACCGTGGTAGATGCCCGCATGAGACTACGTCGCCTCCAGCCAATCGAGCGGCCCGAGATGAGAGACCTCCCGGCAACAGAACCTGTGCGGCTAGCCTCACCCGATGTCTCTAGTTGAATCCACGCGAGAGGGAGCCGTCGCCCTCGTTCGGCTCAATCGCCCTCCTGTGAACGCCTTGAATGAGGAGTTGACAGCCGATCTCTTCGCCGCTTTCCGTGAGTGTGAGGACCCTGAGATTCGCGCCGTCGTGGTCACCGGTGAGCCCAACTTCGCCGCCGGCGCCGACATCAAGAGATTCAGGGAGCAAATGGAGACGGGGGCGAAAACCGACGCCACAGCATCCGCCCTGGTCGATGCGATTGCCGTGCTGGAGAACCTGGAGAAGCCGACGATTGCCGTCGTGCACGGTTTCGCCCTCGGTGGAGGACTGGAGTTGGCGATGGGTGCTGATTTTCGCTACCTCGCCGATGACGCCCGTGTCGGGCAACCCGAGATCCTGTTGGGCCTTGTTCCCGGTGCTGGAGGCACACAACGACTCACTCGCCTGATCGGCTACCAGAGGGCCAAGAAACTGGTCTACAGCGGGAATCAGGTAGCAGCCGGCGAAGCTCTGGAGATTGGTCTCGCCGACCAGGTCGCGGCATCGGACCAGATTCTTCCCCTGGCGATGAATGACGCCGCTCGCCTGTCGACAATGCCCACCCGGGCACTGGCCGAGGCGAAAAGGCTTTTCAACAGCACCTCATCCAGCAGCGACTTCGAGTCGGACATGAGCAAGGAGAGGGAGGCCTTTCAGAGGCTTTTTGTCACCAACGACGCCCGTGAGGGCGTTGCAGCGTTTATCGAGAAACGAGACGCCGACTTCACCGGTACCTGATCGGTCAGTCGTCGATCTCGATGTCGAGCTGCCCATCCTTCCACTCGATCCGCACCGAAATCTCGTTGTCCTCTGAGTCGAAATCGACCCGTACTTTATCCGGACCGGCGTCTTCGATTTCCATCGAGTAGCCCACCGCCGGGGTCGCCCCGGTGAGGAAGACGTCGCCGTTCGAGTAGGTGACGGTGACGGTACCGCCGGCCGAGGAAACCGTCTTGGCCCCGGATTCCGATGTCGCCGTGGTCGAACTGCTGCCTCCCGGCGACGAGGTCGATGTGGAGGAACCACCCGGGACCGTTGTCGATACCGGGAGGCTCGAACTGGTCGACGAGTCTGGAGTTGTTGACGAAGACGACGAATTCGGGTTGACGGTCGAGGTGGTCGCGTTGATAACCGGCGCTCCGGGAGAGTCGCTGACTTCATCTGAAGCAGCACCTACCACTGCCCAAGTTGCAGTTGTCACCAGAATCGTGGCAGCAAGCCAGCCGAGCGCGTAGCCGGACAGTTTCATAATCTGATTATGGCGGGGTTGGATTCAGCGGACGTCAGCAAAACCTCAAGATTTTCTCAAGTTCGGAACGCCGGCTTGAAACCGTGAATAGTCTCTCGTCAAATGGCAAAAATTCATCTGGTCGAGGACGATGCGGAGATCCGGCGCTTGGTCACAGCCTCACTCGCCGGCCGAGGCCATGATGTGGAAAGCACGGCAACGGCACTCGATGGCCTCAGGGAAATAGTTGCTACCTCTCCCGATGTGGTCATTTTGGATCTCGGACTACCCGATCTCGATGGACGGGAATTGTTGCGGATGCTCCGAGCGGTGAGCCAGGTACCGGTGATCGTGGCCACTGCGCGGGACCAGGACGCCTCAGCGATAAGTCTCCTCGACTCGGGCGCCGACGATTACATAGTGAAGCCGTACTCGGTGGACCATCTGGAGGCGCGTATCCGGGCAGTTCTCCGGAGGGGAGCCCCGCCCGACCAGGATCGAAGGCGCGTGGTGGGCGGCCTCGTGATCGACCCCGACTCCCGCGAGGCCCGGCTCGACGGTTCGCTATTGGATTTGAGCCCGAAGGAATTTGACCTGCTCTTTTTGCTCGCCGACCGCTCAGGGCAGGTAATCAGCAAACGGGAGATGATGGCGCAGGTGTGGAGGGAGCCTTACGGGGGCGCCGATCGGACCGTCGATGTCCATCTGTCAACGCTGCGGAAGAAATTGGGGGAGACCGCGTCGGCACCCCGGTACCTCCACACCGTCCACGGAGTTGGCATCAAGCTCGTTGAGTCGTGAGGTCACGAATCAATCTGCTGGTGATTGGGGTGGCCTCGCTGATCGTGATCGCCTTCGTGGTCCCGCTCGGACTTGCCGTGCGTCAGCAGGCCGACCAACGGGGCCGGATCACTGCGGAGCGGACCGCCCAAACACTGACCGCCGTGGTCGTGCGTTCCACCGCCGCTCCCGATTCTCTGGTTTCTTCGGAGAATTTTGGCGACCTGATCGGACCGATACCGGAAGGAAGCGCGGTGGTTTTGCCTGACGGGACCACGCTGGGCCCGGCTATCCCCGACCAGGCCCTCATCGAAGAGGTCGGCGCTGCCCGAACAGCGCTTTCGGCATACAGCGACGATGGTTTCGGTTTAGCGATTCCGGTTGTCACCCAGGGCGGAACGGTAGTGGTCTACTCGTCGGTCGATAGCACCGTGCTGGTGGAAGGAGTCGCTCGAGCCTGGATGCTCCTCGGATTACTCGGCTTGGCGCTGATCCTCGTGTCTCTTTTCGTCGCCGACCGATTGGGCCGGACTGTCGTCGGGCCCTCGATCAGGATTTCCGCAGCTGCGGAGCGACTTGGCCAGGGAGATCTCGATTCACGGGTTGCCGAGGAAGGGCCGCCCGAGCTCGTCTCGATCGCCGCTGCTTTCAATGTTCTCGCAAACCGGATCGAAGCGCTGCTCGCCGAGGAGCGCGAATCGCTGGCAGATCTGTCCCATCGGTTGCGGACACCACTCACCGCGCTTCGTCTTCAGGTGGAACAGTTGCCGGGCTCTGACGAGAAGAGGGCTCTGCTTGAAAAGGTGGATCTCCTGGGCTCCGCCATCAACGATCTGATCAGGCAGGCTCGAACCCGTTCTGATGCCGGTCCGAAGGCCTGCGACGTGTCGGATGTAGTTGCACGGCGATCCGAGTTCTGGCAAGTGCTCGCAACCGACCAGGGTAGGGACTTCAAACTGGACATCGGCGAGTCACCCCTGGCGGTAGCTGTTAGTGAGGTCGAACTCGCCGCGGCTTTCGATGCTCTGATAGGCAATGTATTCGCCCACACGCCGTCGGGAACAGCTTTCGGTGTCGCCGTTCGTGCCATCGGAGAATTAGTTGAGATCGCGGTGGCTGACAACGGCCCTGGATTCGCTCCTGGCTTCGATCCCACCGACCGGGGCACCAGCGGGGTGGAGTCGAGTGGACTGGGCCTCGACATTGTCCGGCAGTTCGCCACTTCGGCAGGGGGTTCGATCAAGACATCCTCGTCACCGTTGGGCGGGGCACGGATCGTGGTGGAGTTGCCTCTACAGGCGTAACCTGTCGCGCCGATGGGAGCAACCGCCGATTTCGTTCGATTGAGCCGACCTCTTTTTCTCGCAGGGGGGGCTCTCATGTACGGGGTCGGGATTGTGAGCGGCGGGGGCACGACGGTCGCCAGTTACCTGTTAGGGCAATTGATGGTGACAGCGTCGCAGCTCACGGCACACTACGTGAACGAATATTCCGATATCGAACCGGACAGATTGGTGCAACATCGCACCCTTTTCTCCGGTGGGAGCGGAGTACTTTCCACCGGCGGCTTTGCCCCTGCGACTGCGTTGCGAGCGGCACGAGTCTCGTCGGCGATTGCGGTGCTGGCAGCACTCGCGGTGTGGGTCATCTCTCCATTGGCCGCAGTTCTCGGCCTCCTATCGTTGCTGGTTTCCTGGATCTACTCGATTCCGCCCATCCGACTCCTCAGCACCGGTTGGGGTGAGTTGGCGACCTCGTTAGTCGTGACCGTCCTGGTACCACTGATCGGTGTGTCGGTGACCCAGACGGCTCCACCTCCCGAGTTGGTGTGGGCGATGGCTGTCTTGTTTCCCGTTCACCTGGCCATGATGATGGTTTTTGAAATACCGGATGCGGAAACCGATCGCGTGGCAGGGAAGACAGTCTTGCTGGTGCGTCTCGGCGAAAAACTCTCTCTGATATCGATCACAGGGTTGTTGATTGGCGCAATTCTGATCGCCTGGATCGCCCGCCCCGACGAGATGGAAAGGGCAGCGCTCATACCCTGGTTGGCGATAGCACTCGTGGGTCTCGGAAACATCCTTTACGGGGTTCGTCGCCGCACGTACGGGCTAGCCACGGCCGTGGCCGTGGCCGAGCTCGTCTTGTTCGGCTCATTCTTCTTGCTCTACTTTGGCAAAGATTTGACGCCTTGATCGAACTGACCTGATGCTAGGTGGAACGAAATAGGCCCCGATCGAGTGGGCGGGGCACATCCCTCATGTCGTTTTATCTTCGTCATCGCAGCCGGCAGTGAGGGCCTATCAATTCGGCGACCTTTCCTTAGGGAATCAGGACAGCCTCAGTCAAAACGTTGATAATCCCGTTTGACGCAAAGATGTTCTCAGTGGATACGCCGGCAGCTACGAGTTCGCTGCGTGTCACCCTCTCGCCATTGAGCGTGAGATAGGAGCGTTGAGACAGTACGTCTTTCCGATGTCCCACTGTCACGTGATAGGTGAGGATGTTGGCCAGAGAGCCGGTGCCTAAAGCAGCGTCGACGCCGCCTGCTTCAACAAAATCGATTACGTCCTGCTCGGTGAGTGGTCCACCAAGTATTCCTTCGAAAGTCACCACGAAGGCGGCATCTGTTGGAGCGAACACGCGCAGTTTTGCATCCCCATTCAGGGCTTCAACTAATCCGGCCTCGATGACGGCGGCCTGGAGAACATCGAACTCTCCATCGTCAGCCAGCACGATGTCCACGATCGATGATTCAGACTCGGTACTCGCAACCGCTGGAAGCGCTGCTGTCATGGCCATGGCCATCGCAACGGCGAACGTAGTGAGTTTTTTCATTCTGGGAGCCTCCTTGTGCTCTCGGGTTTCTCAGTATTCGAGACGGTCTCGAGAATTGGATGAGGTCGCCCCAATAAATAGAAAGAGGTTGGCTGCCGAAGCAGCCAACCTCTTTCTATCTAGTTTTACGCGTTGCCCTTTAATTGAGTCGGGTTATCCGATCCTGTGGTCCGGGCGCGATCGGGGAATTTGTCCCGAAGTAGGTGACCAGTGCATCGAGATCGACCTCGCCACCGAGTCGGTCGGTTCCTGACGGCAGGACGGCAAACCCGTCCCCGCCATCGGCCAGGAAGCTATTGACCGTGACTCGATAACCTGTTGCCGGATCGAGTACCACACCGTCGAGCATTATCGAGGCCGGGTCGACGCGATCGCCTATAGGCAGGCTGGCATCCCATGTGTAGGTGAACCCATCGGACACCTGCAGGATGTTCGTGGCCGTAGCGCCCCACTGCTGCTCCAACAGCGTGTGGATCTGGTCGCCGGTCAACGTCATCGTCACCAGGCTGTTGCCGAATGGTTGCACTGTGAACGCTTCGCCATAAGTGACCTCACCATCAGCCTCGAGTCCCGTCGAGGTGTACAGGAAGTCCGAACGAATCCCTCCCGGGTTCATAAACGCCATCACCGCATCGCCAAATCCAGCGCTCGCAGTTGCCGAGAGTTGTGTGTCAGCGATGACGTCACCCAGAGCGGACTCGCCTGCGGCGTTATTGAGCCTCAGCAGGTCAGCTGTAATGGTGCCGATCACCTGATTCGCCAGTGGCGCCGAGAGCGTCAGGTACTTGTCGATCAAGGCCTGGAGGTCTGGCGCATCGGCCGCACTCTGCAGGTTGGAGACGTTCTCGATGGTGACGACCGTCAGGTCTCTTGTCTTCCGATTCAGTGTGACATCGATGTCGGTGAAGAGGCGTCCGGCGTTGTCGGCCATGGTGACCCACTTACCGTCCACTTCACAGACGAACTCGTCATTGGTGTGACCTGCAATCACCAGATCGACGGCGTCATCGAGCTGAGGCACTATCGATGCAATCGCGCCTGTGAGTCCGCTCCCGCAGTCTTGTGGGCCGCCATCTGACGATCCACCCTCATGTAGGAGTACGACGATTGCTTCGATGCCCCGGCTCTGCAGCCTCGGCACCAGTGCGTTGACTGTCTCGGCTTCGTCATTGAACGTGAGACCGGCCACACCGGATGGTGTCACGATGGTCGGCGTTCCTTCCAGGGTCATTCCAATGAATGCAACCTTGACACCCTGGTAGTTCCGGATGGTGTGCGACGGAAACAGGGTATTGCCCGTCGCATCGACCACCACGTTGGCAGCGAGGAACTCGAAATCGGCGCCGGCGAAGCCGTCTCCGTCGAGGTCGCCGTCGACCGGGTGGGATCCCCCGTTCTGCATGCGCAGAAGCTCTTCGGCGCCTTCATCGAACTCATGGTTGCCTACTCCGTTGATGTCGAGGCCGATCAAATTCATCGCCTCGATGGTCGGCTCGTCATGGAAGAGCGCTGAAATGAGCGGGCTGGCGCCGATGAGGTCACCGGCCGACACGACGATGGAGTTGGCCAACCCCGCCTCGCGATCCCTGATATTCGTGGCCAGGTTCTGTGCACCCCCGGTTGCACCGAACGAACTGGAGAAAGTGTTGATATTCCCGTGGAAGTCATTCATGGCGAGTATCTGCAGCGGGATATCGGCTGGCCCCTCAACTCGCCGATAGCTGTTGTAGGCGGCCTCTGGGTCTTCAATGGCTCCGGCTGGCATTGCCAGCAAAGCTGACATCATCGCAGCAGCGACAATGGCCACCAGCAGGCGCCTTGGTAGTCGTTCCGATCGATTCACATTGACTCCTTGTGAGTTTGGGACAGGACTTGTGGTGAAACATACACTAAGAGTGGTCGTCGATGCGTCGAAAAGCCCTCTGAGCGACCAAGAATCTCATTCTCCGCCTACCCGTCACTCGGTTGATAGCTGAAGCCCAAACCTGTTGAGATTTCCTGACCAAATCAGCTTCAGGACTGGCCTTGCAAACCATGCAGCTACCACTCCGCCCACCCACCACGGGAAAAGAATGTCCTCTGTCCACGTGATCGTCGTTTCGACCTCGTCACCACTCAGGGTGAACCGTCCCGAACCACTGAAGATGCCTTGATGGCTGACCGCGATCGATTGGCCATCCACCCAGTCGACCACCTCGAGGATATCGGTCGTTCGGAAAATCCCGACCCTGGTCGGTACCCGCATTCGGGTCCCGATACCGGATCTCCGTTCGCTCAAGAACTCAACGGACTCAGCATCCCGCATCCAGGAGTCGTGTGAAGCGAGATCGGAAAGCTTCTCCCATGCCCTGGACACCGGCGCCTCGATCTGTCGCGAGATCTCGATCCGGCTCAAGTGGCGAGTCTGCCACGTTTTGTTTTTTGGCGGCAACCGCCCGGCGGCGTGGCGGAAGTTGGGAAGGCTGCGACAATGTGGAGTCGTGATTTACCTTGACCATGCCGCCACAACACCAATGCGCCCCGAGGTTTGGGAGGCGATGGCCCCGTTCGCCCTGGACCACTTCGGAAACTCATCAGGGGTCCACGAGATCTCCAGACGCGCCAAGAACGGCCTCGAGGAAGCGCGGGAACGGATGGCCCTCGCCATTGGTTGCGCACCGATGGAAGTTGTTCTCACCTCCGGAGGAACGGAGAGTGACAACCTGGCAATCAAGGGTGCCGTGTTCAACTCGACTTCCCGCACCGGTGTCGTTGTCGGGGCGACCGAGCACGACGCCGTTCTCGAAACGGCCGACTTCGTCAGCCGCCGCCTGGGGTCTGTTGCAATTGTGCCGGTCGATGCCGACGGTTTGATCGACACCGACCGACTGACCAGTGCGGTAGGCCCGGAGACCGCCGTCGTATCGGTAATGATGGTCAACAATGAAACCGGAGCGCGGAATGATCTGAAGTCGGCGGTTGAAGCTATCAATGGCGAAGACTCGTCCGTCCTCGTGCACACCGATGCCGTACAGGCATTTGGATCCGTAGCGATCGACGTCGGTGACCTCGGTGTCGATCTCATGACCCTGACCGGTCACAAGTTTGGTGGCCCGAAAGGAACCGGGATTCTCTATGTCCGCGAGGGAACCCCGATGGAGCCCCTGGTCCACGGGGGAGGACAGGAGTTGGGTAGGCGATCCGGTACCCACGACGTGGCTGGGGCGGTGGGCATGGCCACGGCGATGGAACTCGCCCTTGCTGAACGGGAAGAATTCGAGCGTCGGGTCGGCCAACTTCGTAACAGGTTCGAAGAACGCCTCTCGTCTGAAATAGACGATCTGGTGGTGAACACCCCGGCGGTCCATAGATCCTGTCACCATCTAAATGTCCGATTCCCCGGAGTGCGCAATGAGACCTTGCTGATGCGCCTCGACAACGCCGGCGTGGCTGCCTCGGCCGGGTCGGCGTGCCAGTCGGGGGCCGCCACGGTGTCTCACGTACTCGAAGCTATGGGTCTGATGCCGGCCCAAGCGCGCGAGAGCGTGAGGTTCAGTTTTGGGTGGACGTCCACAGGGTCGGAGGCTGATGACGCCGCCGGCATTGTGATCGATCTCGTGGGGGCGTTGCGATGAGGGTTTTGGTCGCCATGTCCGGTGGTGTCGATTCGTCCGTCGCCGCCGCACTTATGAAAGACGAAGGCCACGAAGTGGTTGGAGTCACTCTCAAGCTGTGGTCCGGGCCCAACGGCGATGCGCCGACAGCTGGTTGCTGCACCGTTTCCGATGCTGAGGATGCCCGTCGGGTTGCAGCACAGCTGGATATCCCCTACTACGTGCTCGACTACAGCGAAGAGTTCACTGATGGCGTTGTCGACCGGTTCGTCACCGACTACGCGTCCGGTCAAACCCCCAATCCATGCATCGAGTGCAATCGAACCGTGAAGTTCGACCGCCTTCTCTCGAGGCTCGGCGATTTCGGGTGCGACGTTCTCGTCACCGGCCATCATGCCCGAAATCATTTCGACGGATCGGACTGGGTCCTCGCCCGCGGAAAGGATCGCGCCAAGGACCAGTCATATGTCCTGTCGATGCTCACCCAGAGCGAGCTCTCTCGCACCCGGCTCCCGGTGGGGGAACTCACAAAGCCGGAGGTGCGGAAGGTCGCGGCCGGAATGGGACTGAGAACAGCGATCAAACCGGAGTCGATGGATATCTGTTTCGTCGGCCAGCGCAACTACCGGGGGTTTCTCAACGACCACGCACCACAGGTATTCAAACCCGGTCCGTTGATTGATACCAGCGGGACCCCGTTAGGCACCCATGATGGAATCGCTGGTTTCACCATCGGCCAGCGTCGAGGTCTTGGAGTGGCAGTCGGCGAGAAACGATTTGTCATACGAATCGAGCCTGAGACTTCGACCGTTGTCGTCGGTGGGCTCGATGAACTCGGCGTCGTTTCGGCTCTCCTGCGAGCAGCCACCTCGGTCACCGGCGAAAGTGTTTCGGGAAATGTGATGGCGCAGTATCGGGCACACGGCGAGGCCGTGAGCGCCCGGATCGAGGGAGAGGTGCTCCATTTCGAGGACCGACAACGAGCAATAGCACCCGGGCAGACAGTCGCCTTTTATTACGAGGATCGGGTGCTCGGCGGCGCCCTCATTGCTCAGACGCACTCATGAAAGAGGTGGATCGGGCAGTTATCTTTGGCCGGGACGCAGCGGCCTATGACTTAGCCCGCCCCGGATATCCGGACGAGGTCGTGGCCCATATTCTCGGCTACGTGGATCCTGGCTACATGGTGGAGATCGGTGCGGGCACAGGAAAGGCCACCGAGAAATTCGCTGACGGCCGACGCCGTATCACCTGCCTCGAGCCAGACCCGGAAATGGCCGGCATCTTGCATGCGAAGGGCCTTCCCGGTGTGTCAGTGGAAGGGCTGCGTTTCGAAGATTGGGCAGCAGCGGAGTCTGTGGACCTGTTTCTTGCCGCCCAGTCATGGCATTGGGTCGATGGCTCAGTCGGATTCGTCAAGGCGATGAAGCTCCTTCGGCCCGGAGGCCTGATCGCCCTGCTTTGGAATGTCCCCATTGACCGCTACGAACGCTTTGTGGATGTCTACCGCGAGCATGGCCCGGAAATCCTCGCTGAACAGGATGGACGAGTCTTTGAGCGCGATCAGAAAGGCTGGCTGTCCGACCTGGAAGAACATGGTTTCGCCGAGTGCGAGGTTTTTTCCCACCCCTGGTCGGCGCGTCTAGACCCTGCGCAATTCAGACGGCTCTGTTCGACCTACAGCGACCATATGTTGATCCCGGAACCGCGACGGACCCGTCTCCTCGACGCGCTGGAAGCGGGCGTCGTTTCCACGGGCGGATGGTTTGACATCGAATATGAAGCAAGGGTGTTCACCGGTCGGAAATATCCCGGATAGGCGCCGGTTCAATCTGTCGCAAACCCCGCAGTATTGTCCCTTCGCATGACCGATCCGAATGAGCGAATCGAAGAATTGCGCCAGCAAATCCGCGAGCACGCGCATCGCTATTATATCCTCGACGATCCCACGGTAAGCGACGCTCAGTTCGACTCGCTCGTGGCTGAGCTCAAATCGCTGGAGGCTGAACACCCCGCTCTGATCACACCCGATTCGCCGACTCAGGTCGTCGGGACCCCCATCGGGGAGTTGTTTGCACCGGTTGAGCATCTCCGGCCGATGTTCTCGCTCGACAATGCCGAGAATGTCGACGACCTCGAAGCCTGGGAACAGAGGCTGGCACGACAACTGGGCAGGGCGGTCGAAGCCTATGCGTGCGAGCTCAAGATCGACGGCTTGGCGGTGGTGCTGACGTATCGAGATGGATTGTTGGTCACCGGGGCAACGCGAGGTGACGGCGTCACCGGGGAGGACATCACCCAGAATCTCCGCACAATCGGGTCGATACCCCATCGTCTCAAAGGCCCCACGGTGCCATCTCTGCTGGAGGTGCGTGGTGAGGTCTACATGCCGTACGAAGCGTTCGATCGGCTCAATCAGATCCAGGCTGAGAAAGAAGACCGACTATTCGCCAACGCCCGTAACGCCGCCGCTGGATCGGTCCGGCAGAAGGATGCGACGGTTACCGCCAGTCGTGGCGTGGACATCTGGATATATCAATTGGGCCTCATCGAGGGAGGGCCTGATCTCCAGACTCACTCGGGAACGATGGAGTATCTCGGTTCGCTGGGATTTCCGGTCAATCCCGCGAGTGCGGTGGTCGGGTCGATAGCCGGGGTCGAGAAGTTCGTGTCCGACTTCGAGAAGCGCCGTCACGACCAGGCTTATCAAACCGATGGTGTTGTGATCAAGGCCGATTCACTCCAAGTCCAGGATCAGCTCGGGTTTACCGCGAAGGCGCCGAGGTGGGCCATCGCCTACAAATTCCCGCCCGAAGAACAAGTGACGACTCTCCGCGACATCATGATCAACGTCGGGCGTACTGGTGCGGCCACCCCCTTTGCGATTCTCGATCCGGTGTTTGTCGGGGGAGCGATGGTGGGGATGGCGACCCTCCATAACCAGGACCAGGTGGCGCTCAAGGACGTCCGGATCGGCGACCAGGTGATCGTCCGACGCGCCGGCGATGTCATACCGGAGGTGGTCGGGCCTGTTCTCGCCGTTCGAACGGGAGCGGAAAAGGTCTGGTCAATGCCGACCCGTTGCCCCTTCTGCGGGAGTGCAATCGTTCGGGTTGAGGGAGAAGCGGTCGCCAGGTGTACCGGTGGTTACGAATGCCCATCCCGACTCCGTGAATGGCTATTCCACTTCGCCGGCCGGGGCGGGATGGACATCGAGCACATGGGTTATAAAACCATCGACATGCTGCTCACAGAGGGATTCATCGACGACCCCGCCGACCTGTTCACCTTCGACGTCGATTTGCTGCTGGGGCGAGAGGGTTGGGGGGAGACCTCGGTCGACAACCTGAAACGAGCCATAGAAACTGCCAAGGACAGGCCGGTGGCCCGGCTTCTGACCGCTCTAGGTATCCGTCACGTTGGGGGGACTATGGCCAGGACGTTGGTCCGAAACTTCGGGGGCCTTCCGACATTGATGGCGGCATCCGAGGAGGAGATCTCGTCGATACCCGGGGTAGGGGCCGTAATTGCTAATGGAGTGGCCGAATGGTCGGCAGAACTGGCTAACCAGGAACTCGTCGAGAAGCTGGGG
>DATDCF010000045.1:0-5676 GCA_036524475.1 Acidimicrobiia bacterium
GATCATTCCGATCGCCACCTCCCGTCCCGACCCCCATCGGAACAGCGAATAGGGAAGAATCAGAAGAAATCCCAATGTGTACAGGCCGGTCGGCGGCTGATTACCAGCGATCGCCACGATGTCGATTACAGCAACGGCCCCGAATGTCCAGGCCAGGGCCCCGAGCGGATGGGTGCGTCGAAACAGCAACGATCCGGACAATCCGATAGCAGTGGCCAACGCCAGGGGTTCCCAGAGCACATCGTCGCGTAGGAAGGCTTCGAGGATCGCCAAACCAATCACCAGAAACAGCAAGACCCAATCGCGCCAAACCCGCCTAGGGGGATCAGGGATCGGGCGCGGTTCCGCCAGCAGGGCTTTCCAGGCATTTCTCACCGTGCCAGAGTAAATCTGGATCCTGTGAGGCGCATCATCCAAAAGTACGAATCCATGGGTGCCCGAAAGTCCGGGAGGCAATGGCCTAACGCCCGATGTGCCCGGAGCGGGGTTCCGACACGATGGGACAAGACCCGGAACAGGATCCCGGCAGACCCAACAGGAGAAAGATCGTGTCAAGAAACCTCTACAGACTGGGCCGGTTTTCGGCGACGCGCCCGTGGCTGATGATCGGGTCGTGGAGTGTCCTCGCCGTCGTCGTCATCGCGGCATCGGCCGGTTTCGGCCGCCCTCTGGTCGACTCTTCCGATGTGCCCGGACTCGACTCTCAAGACGCCACCGACCTTCTAACACGGGCCCAGTCCGACCAGGCGGGATTGACCTCGCAACTGGTGCTCACCCCGTTGGACCCAGATGCCACCTTCTTCAACTCGACTGAAGCGCGCTCGGCCCTCGCAGGAGTCGAGTCAGCCGCGTCCCTGCTTCCCAACGTCCTGGCCAGCAACGAACCTTCCGGCGCCCTGGCGGCCGGCCCCGAGATCGCGATTGCCAGCGGGGCTGTCTCGTCGGATGGGCGGGTTGCGTTGATCCGACTCCAGTACCCGGTGGTATCTGAGTTGAGTTCGGCCGACCTGGATAATCTCAAGGAGGTTGCTACGCGAGCCACTGCGGAGTACCCGCTTCAGATTGAACTGAGTGGGGACCTCTTCTGGTCGTTTGAGGAGCCGGCGTCGGGTGCGACCGAGATGATCGGCATCTTCGCCGCAGTCATCATCTTGCTGGTTGCCTTCGGTTCAGTCATCGCCATGGGCCTACCGATCGGAATAGCAATTTTTGGCCTGGCCCTCGGGGTCAGCGCTATGACCCTCCTCAACTATCTAGTCGAGATCCCCAGCTTCGCCCCCGAAATGGCGGCGATGATCGGACTTGGCGTAGGTATCGACTACGCCCTATTTCTGATTACCCGCCACAGGGAATTCCTCTCCACCGGGATGACCGTGGTGGAGTCCGCCGGACGTGCCGTCGCCACTGCGGGCCAGGCCGTCGTGATTGCCGGCGGAACGGTAGTAATCGCCATTCTCGGGTTGGCAGTGGCTGGAATCCCCTACATGACCGCGGCTGGTATCGCCACTTCCTCGATCGTGCTGATCATGGTTCTGGCATCGATCACATTGCTCCCCGCCTTCCTTGGCATCGCCGGTCATCGGATCAACGGCCGCACGGGCCGCTCGAGCAGAAGGGGGTTGAGCGGCGCAAGCCATAGATGGTTGGCGTGGGGTGAACACGTATCACGCCACGCATGGAAATACGCCGTCGGGGTGACGCTGGTCCTGGTCGGCCTGACCTCCCCGGTACTCGACCTTCGCCTCGGATTTCCCGACGAGGGCACGTTGCCCGAGTCCTCCACGCAGCGGCGAGCATATGACCTCGTGGCTGCGGGCTTCGGACCGGGTATCAATGGGCCACTCGTCATCGCCGTCGACATCTCAGACGACGCATCCGTCGTTGCGCCCCTGGTTGACGCCATCGAAGCTGATCGAGGGATCGCAGATGTCACTCCAGCCGACGTCAATTTGGATGCTGGAGTTGCCACCGTCCTGGCCTTTCCTACGACGGCACCTCAGGCCGAAGATACGGTCGCCACGATCGATCGCCTGCGCACCGTAGTTTTCCCTCGGATCCTGGAAGGCAGCCCTGCCCGGGCCCATGTCGGCGGGCAAACGGCGGTCGTCACCGACACTGCCGGAAAGGTAAGCGATCGACTGCCGCTTTTCATCCTCGCCATAGTTTTGTTGTCCTTTCTCCTCCTCACTGTGGTCTTCAGGTCGATCCTCGTGCCGCTAAAGGCAGCTCTCCTCAACCTCCTCAGCATCGGAGCGGCCTATGGGGTACTGGTGATGGTGTTTCAATGGGGTTGGGGCGCCAACCTGATCGGGCTCGAGACGACGGCACCGATCATTTCATTCATCCCGATGTTCATGTTCGCCGTTCTGTTCGGGCTGTCTATGGACTACGAGGTGTTTCTCCTCTCCAGGGTGAAGGAGGAATACCTCGAGACCGGCGACAACGAGAGTTCGGTCGTGCACGGGATTGCGAGCACGGCGCGGGTCATCAGTTCGGCCGCCCTGATAATGATCGCTGTGTTCCTCGGATTCGTGTTCGGCTCCGATCCGTCGATCAAAATGGTGGGCCTCGGACTGGCGACTGCCATTTTCATCGACGCAACTGTGGTCAGGATGATTCTGGTACCGGCATCGATGAAATTGATGGGCGATGCCAACTGGTGGATTCCGAAATGGCTCGACCGGATCATGCCTAGAGTCGAAATCGAGGGTCAATCGAGGCTCGGCGAGCCGGAGATGGAAATGTCCGACCAAGTCCGACCCGAAAGCCGGGAACCGGTCGTCGTAGGCTCCACCACCACCCTGTAAACCGAAAACTGGAGAGGAAGACAAGAAAATGCACGTTAACCCACAAGATGCCGGGCGGGCTTACGCTGCCCGGCTCGATATCGACTATCCCGAGAAGCTGGATCGCGTAACCACACTCTTCCGCTTGGTCTGGGTGATCCCGATTGCGTTGATTCTCGGCCTGATCACTGCGACAGGCAGCACGATCATCGTCACCGATACCGGCGAGGAAGTCGTCACCTCTGGTGGCGGCATCGTTGGGGGATTGTTCATCGCCACCGCTCTCATGATCCTATTCCGCCAGAAGTACCCGAGATGGTGGTTTGACTTCTCCCTGGAACTCTCCCGGTTCGGTACCAGGGTCGGCGCCTACCTGGCGTTGTTGACCGACCGCTACCCGTCGACGGACGAGGAGCAGACGGTCCACCTGGAACTGGACTATCCCGATGCACGGAATGAGCTGAACCGGTGGATGCCGATCGTCAAGACGATATTGGCGATCCCCCACTATTTCGTACTGGCCTTCCTCGTCCTTGGGGCGATACTGGCTGTATTCATTGCCTGGTTTGCGATCTTGTTCACCGGGAGGTTCCCACGCCCGTTGTTCGATTTTGTGGTCGGCGTGGGGCGCTGGGCCCTCCGGGTCGAGGCATATGCATTCTTATTGCTCACCGACGAGTACCCCCCGTTCTCGCTTTCTTGAGAGGCCCACTCAGTGAAGTCGCCCGAAAGTTGACAACCATACATTGTATGGTTAAGTTCCTTACATCGTAAGAAAAGGAAGCACATGACATTGCCGACCGCCGATTCCACCACAGAGATCACCAAGAGTCAGATGAAGGCTCTCGTCCAGTCCGCCTACGGCGAACCGGAGGATGTGTTGACGTTCGAGAACGTCGACATCCCGGTGCCCGGTGATGGTCAGGTGCTGATTCGGGTCCACGCCACTTCGATCAATGCTCTCGACTGGCACTTTGTATCCGGGACCCCCTACTTTCTCCGCCTTGTCTCCGGCCTCCGTACTCCGAAACGACGGATATCGGGGGCAGACGTGTCTGGGACGGTGGTCGGAGTGGGCAAGAACGTTCACAACCTCGCCATCGGCGACAGGGTCTTTGGTGAGATCCCGGGTGGGGGTTTCGCTGAATACGTTTCAGTTCGGGAGGGACTGCTGGCGCCGGTGCCGTCCAACATCACGTTCGCCGAAGCGGCAACTCTGGGTGTTGCCGCACTCACCGCCCTTCAGGGCCTTCGCGACTGGGGCGGCCTCCGCCCGGGTCAGTCGGTGTTGATCAACGGCGCATCGGGCGGCGTAGGCACTTTTGCCATCCAGGTTGCCCGTGCCCTTGACGCCGGCGAGATCACCGCTGTCTGCAGCCCCCGCAACGTCGATGCAGCCAGGTCGCTCGGGGCCGATCATGTGATCGATTACACAAGGGAGGACTTCGTCTCGTCAGATCGCCTTTACGACGTGATGTTCGACAACGTGGGGAATCGCGCGCTCGGCGAGTGTCGTTCAGTACTCAAACCGGATGGGGTGTTGGTGATGGTCACCGGCGAAAAGGGCAAGTGGATCGCCCCGTTGCCGAGAATTCTGGGGGCAAAAGTCCTGTCAGTGTTCTGGAGTCAGAGAACAGCGAACAACACGGCAAACTCGACTCCGGAAGACCTCCTGATTTTGCGAGGAATGGTGGAATCCGGCCAGGTCAAACCGGCAGTCGAACGTACGATCGGCCTCGAGGACGTCATCGGCGCAATCAGCGACCAGGGGAAATTCCATGCTCGTGCCAAAACAGTGGTGCAGATCGAGACGGTGCTCTGATGCCGATGCCCATCTGGTGGGGAAAGATCAACAAACATGTATTCAATCCCATGGCTCTCAAAGGCGATAAATGGTCGGTGATCAACCATGTCGGACGGCGTTCCGGGACCAGATATCGAACTCCCCTCGAAGCCCATCCGGTGGATGGCGGATTCGTGTTCATCATGGTCTACGGCCCGAAAACCGACTGGGCTCGAAACGCATTAGCCGCGGGTTCGGCTGAATTGGAGTTCAAAGGCGAGAGGTATTTGTTGGAGTCGCCGCGGCTGATTTCGAGGGATGAGGCTTTTACGCTCCTACCGGAAACCACTTCGAGACCACCGGGGTTTCTAAATATTACCGACTACCTGGTGATGGAAACGTCACCGGCCCGAAAAGCAGACGTGCCAGTCGTTTCCTAGCGAACCGTCTTTCCGACGTCGTACACGACCCGAAACCCAATATGACTCGTGCTGGTGTCGATCATCTGTGGTTGTCTCGCCGCCGGTCGATAGCGAAAGCAGTACTGGGTGGTGCAGAGGTGTGATCCCCCTTTGACAACCTTCCGGCCGATCCGGAGGTCGGGCACGCCCGGGTCGTAGCTTTGCGCCTCAATCACCGGTCGACTCGGGGCGCAACAGGAATCTGGCTGCATCCGGGCGGGCTTGTTGTACCAATCGGAGGTCCATTCCCAGACATTTCCGGCCATGTCGTAGAGACCATATCCGTTGGGCTCGAAAGAACCTACCGGGCTCGTCCGGGTCCAACCGTCTAACTCGGAATTCTCGTACGGGAAGCCCCCCTGCCAGGTGTTGGCCTTGGGAGTGTCAGTGTCCTGCGGATCCCCTTCGCCCCAGGTGAACTCAGCACCGTCGTGGCCGCCTCGTGCGGCGGACTCCCATTCCGCCTCGGTGGGGAGGCGTCCGCCCACCCAGCTCGCATAGGCCTCCGCATCAGAGTGGGCAACATGGACGACAGGATGACCTTCGAGGCCATGGAGGTCGGAACCAGGCCCTGTGGGTCGTCTCCAATCGGCCCCGTGGGTCCATTCCCACCATTGCGTGTAATCCGAGAGGTCCACCCTGGCGG
>DATDCF010000046.1:0-21337 GCA_036524475.1 Acidimicrobiia bacterium
GTTCGAAATGACCGAAGCGGTCCACAGTTTCCCGTAGTTGAGGCCGAGCTTCTGATTCGTCGCCTTGCTCATCTATCGGGAAGGTGGGGTCGATCGGTGGGATAGAAGGCGACGAGCATCCCGTAGGTCACCCCGCCGTCCCGAGGTTCTGAGGCAAACTCTTGAGTGAGCTCACTGACGCGCATCACCCATTCCGCCGCCCGATCCTCGGGAATCCTGGCATAGCGGAGGGTGCTCATCATCGGTGCACCGTTTTCAAACTCGTAGCCAACAGATGCCTTGGAGAATTCGGCCGCAGCCGACGCAAGGAAGTAGTCAGGGCTTATCTCGAGATCGGTGTCGAACCTGGAAGTAAGGAGGAAGGTCCGGGCGGTGCGACCGTAATACTTGGCCTCGATCGCTCGGACCTTCTTAGTGCGAACTACCTGAATCAGGCCGGCCTCCTCCATCACCCCGACATGGTGTCCGACCGTTCCCTTGGGCCGGGAGAGAGCGGCCGCAAGTTCACTCACGGTGGCGGCACGCTCGAGGAGAAGGTCGGCTATTTGCATCCTCGTCTCGTCAAAAAGAGCCTTGAACTGCTCGACATTCTCCAGAGGAAGGGTCTCCTCGAGTTCATAGTCAGGTGACAGTTGGTCGGCCATTCCCGTATGGTCGACTATTCCCGTCCATTTGTCAACTGTTTCCGATGATCAAACCGTCCAGATCTTCGGGGTGGGTCACCTTGATGTTGGCGGGGTCACCCGGAATCACCGTCACTTCGAGGTTCGTGAATTCATGGACCACCGCCATGGTGTCGGGCCCCGTATAACCCGTTCTAGCCGCTGCAGCATAGGCCGCCTTCAACTCGGGGCCCCAGAAGACCTGAGGGGTTTGAACCCGGATTGGCCCTCTGGTCGGGTGGACGACTTCGTTGTCGATACCGAGCCCGTCCGGTTCCAACCCGGGGATTGCACCACCTGTCAATGCCGCCTCCTCGAACAGGGAGTCGATCAGCTGCCGGCTCACCGCAGGCCGGGCCCCGTCGTGGATGCCGATCAAGGTGCTGGGCGGCGATGCCGCAATGCCATTCGTTTCGCTGTACGTCCGATTCTCGCCGCCGGCGACCACGATCAGTCCGGGTGACCTGAACTGCTCGATGAGTTCGCTCCGGACCACCAGGACTATTTGGTCAACGAACGGAGCAATGGCATCGATCGTGTGGTTGAGAACAGCTTTCTGGTTTACCCGGGCCAGGAGCTTGTCGGAGCCGAATCGCGTCGAGCTCCCACCCGCGACGATGATCATCGTCCGTTGGTTCATGTCGCAGCCGTCACTGATGTTGCCCCTTTGCCTTGCGACCTCTCAGCGCCCAGTAAGTGACCAGAGCAGCCACTCCACCCGCAACCGCGACACCAGACAGTTTGTTCTCGTTTATCCGGTCCCTGAGGGAAACAGGGGACAAGAAGCGACGGACCTCCCAGCCTCTTTCTCTTGCTATTCGCTCCAGTTCCCCGTCGGGGTTGACCACGACCGGGTGCCCTACCAACTCGAGCATGGGCACATCGGTTGCAGAGTCGCTATATGCGTAGCTGCGAGTGAGATCGATCCCTTCTCGATCGGCCAATTCCCGGATCGCAGCAGCCTTGGCGGGTCCGTACACATATTGCTCGATTTCGCCGGTATACCTGCCGTCAGGCCCGATGGAGGCCCTGGTTGCGATCACATCGTCAATCGATAGGTATCGACATAGCGGTTTGACGATCTCCTCGGGGCTCGAAGAGACCACGATGATGCGCCGTCCCTCGCCCCGGTGACGCTCGATGATCGCCAGTGCCTCAGAAAACACAAGGGGCGGGACGATCCCATCGACGGTCTCCTCGACAAGTACGACAATTTCGCCCTGGTCCCATCCGCTGGTGAGATTGGCAAGTTCATCCTTGACCCTCTCCAATTGGTCGTGGTCGGCCCCGAATACCTGGTAGTAGGCCTGGGCAATACCTGCCTTGGCCAGGGTACGCCGGTTGAGGAGGCCCGCCTTGAAAAGGGGCTTGGTGAAGGCGAGCGTCGACGACTTGGCAATGACGGTCTTGTCGAGGTCAAAAAAAGCTGCCTCAGTCATCGCATCCAAGTTAGCCCGGCCCCGGAGAAATCAACCCTCTTGTCTTCGGCTTCCCCACCCCATACCTTCCCAGGATGAGAAGTGGGAGAAGACAAATTCTCGGATTGCGCTCGGAGGACCCTGTTCTGAACTTGATCGGCCCGATCGGTTTGGGACTGGCGACGGAATCCGCGCTCATCGTCGACCTTGTTGGCGATTCTTCTAGTAGGTCGCTCGCCGAGATCCGGGACGAAGGGCCACGTCTCGACGAGTTGAGCCCGGGTCGGGGCGGGGTTGCAACTATTGCGGCGGGACCCATCACGGCCACAGAGTTGAGTGAGGCGATCGAGACAATGATCTCCAGCTGGCCTGCCATCGTGATCCGATCCGACGGTCTCCGCTGGACGGGTCCCACCGTCCCGTATCGAGGTGTTTATCCCGGGATCCGACTCGCCCGGGACGCCATGCCTGCGGTCTGGCAGATCGCCCCGGGAGCCGGATACAAGAAATTCCATGGTGTGGTGATGCCCCGGATCAGCCACAGGTCGACACTGACGATGCTCAATGGCCGAATTCCGCGGGCGCAATCCTGGGTCGCGGCCTGGCGTGGGGTCTGGGGGATGCCGTGGGCCTAGTGGAGCGTGTAGCCGGATTGGTTGCCGAGAACGGTTGGTCCTCGGCAACCGATCATCGGATTACTCACGAGGCAAACCGTGTGCTCGCCTTCGAATCCCCACGGGCGACACCAGATATTTTGCGTGGTGTCGTGGCCGATGTTGTTGGTTTGGGGCCTCTCGATCGTTTGGCCAACGACGACTCGGTGACCGACATCATGGTAAATGGCCCCACTGAGGTGTGGGTTGACCGTGGTGGCGCACTGGAGCTGACCGACATCAAATTCTCCTCGATCCAGCACCTGATGGCAACAATCGAACGAGCCCTGGCAAAGTTGGGGTTGCGCGTCGACCGGTCCTCGCCGACCGTCGATGGTCGCTTGGAGGACGGATCTCGGATTCATGTAGCGATTCCGCCGGCCACCGTCGACTATCCGGTGGTTGCCATCCGCCGGTTCAACCAAACGGTTGGATCTTTCCATCAGCTTGTAGAAATTGGCGGTGCCACAAATCGTGAGGTCGACTTCCTCACCGGCTCCACCCGTGACGGGTTGAACATTGTCGTTTCCGGAGGAACCGGTACCGGCAAGACCACTCTCCTCAATCTGTTGGCCACTGCGATCCCGGCCGGTGTCCGACTCGTGACAATCGAGGACGCCGCCGAGTTGAACTTTCCCGGTCATGTCATTCGTCTGGAGGCCCACTCTGCAAATGCGGAAGGATTCGGTGAGGTGACGATCCGTCAACTCCTCAGGGCGTCTCTCCGACTCCGGCCCGATCGGATAATTCTGGGGGAAGTGCGCGGTGCCGAGGCACTCGACCTGGTCACAGCACTGAACACAGGTCACCGGGGGTCCATGTCGACGGTCCACGCCAACTCGCCGGAGGAAGCGTTGTGGCGTCTGGAGACCCTGGCACTTCTCGATGGTGCTGCGTCGCCGAACGCCGTAAGGCGTCAGCTCATGGCGGCGGTCGATGTCATCGTTCAGGTTGCCCGGTTGCCCGAAGGCAGGCGGATTGTTGCGATCGCCCGGATCGGGCGCGACGGATCGATCGAGGACGTCCATGTTTGAGATGTTCCTGGTCGTGACCGCAATGGGCGCTGGTGTCGATCTCCGGGTAGTGGCGATCATCGCTATGGCCCTCCGGTTTCCCCTGCTTTCGGTGTCCCTGCTGATGTTTCATCTCATCCGGAGCCGGCCTGGCCGGGACACTCGCGCAGCGACATTCTGTCAGGAGGTCGCCCGGGAAATAAGGGCAGGCGAGAGTTTGCGGGCTGCCCTCGACGGTGCGGCACAGATCGTGGCCGCTACCGGGATCTCCGAGGCTATCGCAACCGGCGACACGATTGAACAATTGCTGCCGGGTCTTCGCCGTGAGTTTCCCGAGGTCGGGGAGGAGTTGGCGAGCGTCGTTCAGTCGGTGGCTGTTTCCGGGGCGTCGGCGGCTCCCTTGTTCGACGAACTCGGCGACCTCGCGCTAGCCCAGGTGGAAATTGCTGAAGAAATCAAAGTCGCCACCGCACCAGCACGGGCTTCGGCGATGGTGCTTGTCGGGCTACCCATCGTCTATCTCGGTTACCAGGTGGGTATGGGCAGGCTGCAAACCCTCACGGCGCGCCCCATACAACAGGGTCTTGCGAGTATCGGGTTGGCCCTGGTAGTGGTAGGGATCGGGATCGGTTTTTGGCTGGTCCGGCGGGCCTCGTGATCGTTGTCTCGATCCTGGCCGGCTGTCTGGTGTTCGGGGGCCCTGTTGCAGTGGTGGTGACGGCGATTGGCATGGTGGTCTGGCACCGTCGATCAGCTCGCAGCAAGCAACCGCCGCTACGGCCCGTCCTTATGATGCTGCTGGTCGATCTGCGCTCGGGCATGTCGGTCCTGGCCAGTTTGCAATCGGTGTCCCGTCGTTTCCCCGACCACCGCGCTCTTGCCGTCTCGGTTCGGGTGGCGACTGTTTCCGGGATCGACCGTGCAGTGGCTACCGCGGATGCAGAGATCAAGATGATGCTCACCCATCTGGCACGGGCACTCTCCGGCGGGGGATCGGGTGCTGATGCCATCCGTCGCATGCTCGATTCTGACCTTGCCCGAGAAAAGGCCACCAGGTTGGCCCGTGCCCGGTCCTTGCCGGTCCAGATGATGGTTCCGCTGACCCTTTTCCTGTTGCCTGGTGTGGTGTTGGTGTCGTACGGCCCAACCCTTGTCGCCCTGATCGACGATCTGGCGGTGCCTTTTGGATAGTTCCGCGCTTCCCCCCGTGACCGGCCGGTTGCCGGAGAGGAGAGGAGCGCAGAATGCGTTTGTGGACAAGGGTTCTCACCCTGGCTATGGGAGATCGAGGGCAAGGAACAGTGGAGTACTTCCTGGTGATCCTGGCGGCAACGGCCCTGGCGATAATCGGGCTGAATTGGCTGCAGTCAGGGTCCGGAAGCGGGTTACTCGGTGGCCTGTTTGGAAAGGTGATTTCCTGGGTCGTCGGGAAATTCTGACGGAGCGGGGTTCGATAACCGTGGAGTTCTTCCTGATCTTGCCGTTGGTGATCTTCGTGCTTCTTGCCGGCATCCAGGTGGTGGCAGCTGCCCAATTGCGGGTGGAGCTCCAGGGTGCCGCACGTGAAGGGGTCCGGGTGGCAGCCACCACGCCGGACCCCTCGCGGGCTGTGGCAGCTGTGATGGCCTCGCTCGATCCGGTTACGGCTGAGAAGGCGCGGATCTCGGTAACCCGCCCTGCCGTGCCCGGCCAACCAGCTTCGGTGATGATCATCGTACGTCATACAGTCCGCCTCATCCTGTTGCCGGACATATCCTTCGATCTGGCGGCGAGGGCGGCAATGAGAACCGAGAATTGAGGCGGGATCGGGGGTCGGCGACTGTGGTGGCTCTCTTTCTCGTCGCGACGGCAGCGATGGGGATGATCGGTGTTGGGTCTCTCACTTCGCTTTACGCCGCACGCAACCATGCCAGTACGGCTGCCGACGCCGCCGCGTTGGCGGCGGCCGTGGCAACGTACCCGCCGGCAGGTGCCGAGAGTCCCCTCGTCGAGGCGCGTCGCTATGCGAGGCTCAACGCGGCAACGTTGCAAACCTGTCGATGCCCCGTCGACTCCACCCTGAAGGTCCGTGTCGTCACCGTAATCGTGGAGCTGAAAACCAGGGTTCCGTGTTTTGGTGTCCTGCCGGTGCGGGCAGGGGCGCGGGCCGAGTTCGATCCGCAAGCCTGGCTCGGTCGCCACCCCTAGCCGGATATCATGCCTGGCGATGGCGACACGGTCCGAAATCATTCGCATGCTCGTCGAACTTGCGAAACTGACTTCTCTCGACGAAGGAAGCCCGCAATCTTTCAAAGTGCGCGCTTACGAGGCGGCGATACACGGAATCGATTCCTACGCCGGCGACATTGCGTCGGCTGAAAAGAAGGAGTTGCTCGCCATCAAGGGCGTCGGTGGTTCCACAGCCGACAAGATCCTCGAACTCGGCGCCACGGGTTCCGTTGCCAAACTAGAGGGACTCAGGGATAAGTATCCGCCCTCCTTCGTGGAACTCACAAAGATACCGGGACTCGGACCGAAGACCCTTAAGACGATCAGACGTGAACTCGGCGTGGAGAATCTGGAAGACCTCCAGGAAGCCATCGCGGACGAAAAACTGCGGGAGCTTCCGGGCCTGGGTAAGACCACCGAGGAGAAAATTGCGCGGGCCATCGAGCGACTTGGTTTGCATGGAAAGGACCGTCGGACCCCGATCGGCGAAGCATTGCCACTCGCCAGGATGTTCGCGGAGCGGATTGCCGGGATCGCCGGTGTCGAATTGGTCGTCCCAGCCGGTTCGATCAGGCGGTTCTCTGACACTATTGGCGATGTCGACCTCGTCGTAGCGACCACTCAGCCTGGCTCCGTCCACACCACCGTGGTGGAATGGTCGGAGGTGGCCGAGGTAGTCGGGTCGGGAGAGACGAAGACTTCGATCCTCACCCGGGAGGGCCTCCAGGTAGACATCCGAACTGTCGATCCGGGACAGTTCGGCTCCGCACTCCTTTATTTCACCGGATCCAAGGCTCACAACATCGCGTTGCGCCAACGGGCTATCGATCGTGGGTGGTTGCTCAGCGAGTACGGGTTGTTCGAAGACGAGGCAGTGCTGGCGTCCGAAACCGAGGAGGCGATTTACGCCCGCCTCGACATGGAATGGGTGCCACCCAGCATTCGCGAAGGCAGCGGCGAAGTCGACCTCGCCGCCCGCGATGCTTTGCCCAACCTGGTGACTCGAGAAGACATCAAGGGGGATCTGCACTATCACTCCGATCGGTCCGGAGACGGTCGGGCAACACTCGAAGAGATGATCGAGGCCGGGATCAGCGCGGGTTATCAGTACGTCGCTTTCACCGATCATGGCGAAGATCTTGCAATAAATGGGTCGACGCGCGAGCAGATGCTGGCCCATCGCGACCGGATCCGGGATCTCCAGGACAGGTATCAGGACATACGTCTCTTCTTCGGTTGCGAGCTCAACATCGGGCCGGCGGGCCAGCTCGACTACGACGAAGAGTTCCGCAAGGAATTCGACTACTGCGTAGCCAGCATCCACTCCCATTTCGATCTCCCCCGGGACCAACAGACCTCCCGGATTCTCATCGCTCTCCAGGACCGGTCCATCGATGCCATCGGCCATCTGACCGGACGCAAGGTCGGACGCCGGCCCGGAGTCGAAATCGACGTCGATGTCGTCCTCGAGGCACTTTCGGTGACCGGTGTCGCCCTCGAGATGAACGGCGCCATCGACCGTCTCGACGCCACCAGTGATGTAGCCCGTCTCGCCATGGGTTCGGACATCGGATTTGTGATCGATACCGACTCACACCATCCCCGCGATCTGCACCGGATGGATTTCGGCGTTGAGAACGCCCGACGCGGCTGGGTAACCGGGGAAAGGGTCGTAAACACTCGGACGGCCGACGAATTCGCCATCTGGCTGACGAGACGGAGAGGGGAGTAGGTTTTAACCATGGTCAGTAATTTCAAAATGACCAAGGCGCGTCGGAGGGTCAATGCGATCACCATGTGGTTGGCCCGACGTGGCTGGGGCCAGCAGGTGGTCCTCACGACGACCGGGAGAGCTTCGGGCAGTCCTCATCTGGTTCCCGTCTCGCCCCTGGATATCAAGGGTGTCGGATACCTGGTGAGCCCCTACGGTGAGGGCGACTGGGTCCGCAACGTTCGTGCCAACTCCAAAGTGAATCTGCGTCAGGGCAAGAATTCCCGTGATGTCACACTTCTCGAGGTTCCCGTTGCACGAAGTGGAGATCTCCTTTTCCGATACTGGACCGATCAGAAGATCACCCGACCCTACTTCGACGTCCCGGCAAAACCCACCAGGGCCGATTTCGATTCCGACGCTTCAGCGCACCCCGTCTTCAAAATCATCACCTGAGTTCTATGTGCCCAGGCCCGGGCACGATGTAAATACGATGCTTGTAATTCGCGTCGAAAACGGGGAAGCTGTAGCCCTTGGCGACATCAAAGGAGACCAGCCAGGTGGCAAACACCTTCGTCCTCGATACCTGTGTCCTGCTCGCTGATCCCCGCTCACCACTCCGATTTGATGAACACGATGTTGTCATCCCACTTGTGGTCGTCGAGGAGTTGGATCGAAAGAAGACCCGGCTCGATGAGGTTGGTGCCAACGCCAGGGCAGCGATTCGCCTCTTTGAAGAGCTTGGGGCCAGCCGTGATGGAGGCCTTCGCGACCCGGCGGAGTTGCCCGGGGGAGGTCGCATCCGGATCGAACTCAATGGGATCACATCTGACCGTCTCCCCGCGGTGCTCGATCCCAGCACTCCTGATCACAGGATCCTTGCCACGTGCCTCAACCTCCCCGACGATTTGCATCCGGTATTGGTCACCAAGGATGCCGCCCTGAGGATCAAAGGTGCCCAACTCGGTGTGCCGGTCCAGGACTACCGGGCCGACACTGTTCCCGTTGAGCAACTTCACTCGGGCATCGTCGAGCACGGGACCGACGGGTCGACGATCGATCGATTGTTCGAGGAAGGCAAAATCGAATTGTCCGGTGTCGAGGCACTTGTCAACCAGTTTGTGCTTCTCAGAGAAGGCGCCTCGCGGTCGGCCCTCGCCCGGGTCATCCAATCGGAACCGACCCTCGTAATCGAGCGGGTGCCAACCCATGTCAAAGCCTTCGGGGTCGAACCGAAGAATCTACGCCAGACTGTTGCGTTGCATCAGCTGCTCGACCCTGACATCCCCGCCGTTTCGATGATGGGTATGGCGGGAACGGGGAAAACATTCCTCGCCCTCGCCGCCGCCCTCGAGCAAGTTTTGGAACAGGGGAGATATCGAAAGGTTTCCGTCTACCGCCCGCTCGTGGCAGTCGGCCGGCAGGAGGTAGGTTTCCTGCCGGGCGACCTCAATGAAAAGCTCGCTCCGTGGATGGCAGCCGTTCACGACAACCTCTTTGCCCTATTTTCCGATGCGGGCACTGACGGCGCCCGTCACGCAATCGAAGAACTGATCGATCGCAACGAGTTGGAGATGGCCGCCGTCACGTATCTGAGGGGGCGATCAATCACGGGTGAATTCGTCGTAATCGATGAGGCGCAGAATCTCGAACTGTCAACTCTCAAGGTCATCCTGACACGAATGTCCCGCGACTCGAAAGTCGTCTTCTGTGGCGATCTCTCCCAGGTCGACAATCCTTACATCTCACCTTTTGGAGGCATGGCAGCGTTGATAGAAAAGTTCAAGGGCTCCCATCTCTTCAGTCATGTGACCCTCGAGCGCTCGGTCCGGTCCCCCCTGGCCGAAATGGCAGCAACGATCCTCTGATTGGCATCGGGCGACGTCAAACGGCCAGCTATTTGTTGGCGATTCTTTCCCTGCGGGCAGCGAGGAGATCTGCGGCGCGTTCGAGGGTCATTGCCTCGGGAGAGTCACCCTGGCGTAAGGAAGCGTTGACGTCGCCGTCTGTGACATAGGGCCCGTAGCGGCCGTTGCGGACGGTGACCGGCTTCTTGGATACGGGATCGTCTCCCAACTCTTTGAGCGGAGTTGCCGCCAGCGCCCCACGCCGTCGTGGTGGCTCGGCGAGAAGCGCCAGCGCTTCTTCGACCGTCAGCGAGAACAATTGCTCCTCGTCGGTGAGACTCCGTTTGTCGGTGCCCCGCTGGATATATGGCCCGTATCGCCCATTGAGGGCGGTGATTTCGACCCCGTCTTCATCCTGGCCGACGACTCGTGGGAGGGAAAGGAGTTGTAAGGCATCTTCCAGCCCGAGTTCGTCGAGAATCATCGACTTGAAAAGTGAGGCACGTTTTGGCTTCTCTTTGCTGCCCTCCTCCTGCTCTCCGAGCTGCACGTATGAACCGAAGCGACCGGTCTTTCCCAGAACGATCAAACCCGAATCAGGGTCGGTGCCGTAGATCTTGTCGCCGGCATTCTGGGTTGCGATGAGTTCCAACGCCATGGGAACGTTCAACTCGTCCGGTGCTACATCTTCAGGGATCGAAGCACGCTCCTCGCCTCTTTGCACATAGGGCCCGTAGCGGCCGATGCGCGCCACGACTTCTTCGCCAGATTCGTCTTTGCCGATGAGTATCGAGTTGATGACACGAGGATCGATCTCGTCCAACCTGCGGGCGACATTTTCCTTGAGGCCGTCGTCGCCGAAGTAGAACCGGGAAAGCCACGGAACCGAATCTTCTTCTCCAGAAGCAATTCGATCGAGATCGCTTTCCATCGAAGCGGTGAACTCGTAGTCGACCAGGCTGGGGAAGTGAGTCTCGAGAAGGGTCACAACCCCAAACGCGGTATATGTTGGCACCAGGGCTGAGCCTTTCTTCCAGACGTAACCGCGGTCCTGGATCGTGGACATGATCGATGCGTAAGTCGAAGGTCGCCCGACCCCGAGCTCTTCCATCTTCTGAACCAGGGACGCCTCGGTGTAACGGGCCGGTGGCCGTGTCTCATGACCAACCGGCTCGAGGCGCTGAACGAGGATCTCGTCATTCTCGGCCATCTGGGGGAGCGGTGTCTCCTTGTCGTCGAGGTCCGCTGCGTCGTCCCTTCCCCGGACGTACGCCTTGAGGAACCCTAGGAATGTGATCGTCCGGCCACCGGCACCGAACAGAACCGCTCGTTTGTCTTTCGACGTGGCCCCGATCCGGACTGAAACAGTAAATCCTTTGGCATCGGCCATCTGTGAAGCGATCGTCCGCTGCCAGATCAACTCATACAGTCGCGCCTCGTCGGCTCCGATAGTGGCCGCTAGCTTTTCCGGGGTGACAAAAGTCTCACCGGCGGGCCGAATGGCTTCGTGGGCTTCCTGCGCACCCTTGACTTTTGATGTGTAGACCCGCGGCTTCGGGCTGAGGTATTCCTCCCCGTACAGTTTGGTGATCTGGTCTCGAGCTGCGGCCAGTGCCGACCCTGAGAGCGAGGTCGAGTCGGTCCGCATATAGGTGATGTGCCCGTTTTCATAGAGTCGCTGTGCCACCGACATCGTGCGGGACGACGAGAACCCCAATTTGCGCCCGGCGTCCTGTTGCAGTGTCGAGGTGCGGAATGGCGGATAAGGGCTTCGTTTGTATGGTTTGGACTCGATCGATTCGACTTTGAATTCGGAGTCGGCCAGGTTGGTGGCCAATAACGTCGCGCCGTCGCTATCGAGAACGATGACATCCTTCTTCGGCCTGCCTTCGCTGTCGAAGTCCTTTCCGTTGGCAACCTTCTGGTCATCGACACGAAGGAGAGTTGCGTCGAAGGTGAGGTCGAGTTCGCCGGCTTTGGCCATGACCGCATCGAGGCTCCAGTAACCCGCCGATTGGAAGGCTATGCGTTCTCGTTCCCGCTCGACGATGATTCGCACGGCGACGCTCTGCACCCGCCCCGCCGAGAGGCCCTGCTGGATTTTCCGCCATAGGACCGGGGATACCTCGTAGCCGTAGAGTCGGTCGAGAATGCGTCGTGCCTCCTGGGCCTGGACCAGCTGTTGGTCGAGGTCGCGGGGGTTGTTGAACGCCTCGTCGATCGCTGACTGAGTGATCTCGTGGAAAACCATCCGCTTGATCGGAATGGTGGGCTTGAGGACTTCGATGAGGTGCCACGCGATCGATTCCCCCTCACGGTCCTCGTCGGTAGCCAGGTAGAGCTCATCTGCATCTTTGAGCAAGGACTTCAATTTCTTGACCCGTTCTTTACGCTCCTTGCTCACTACATAGAGCGGCTCGAAGTCGTTGTCGACATTCACACCGAGGCGTGCCCACTCTTCCCCTTTGGCTTTTGCCGGAATTTCAGCCGCCGACCGGGGCAGGTCGCGGATATGGCCCATCGACGATTCCACCACAGTGTCTCCACCGAGAAAGGCGGAAATAGTCTTCGCCTTGGTCGGCGATTCCACGATTACGAGACTCTTTGTCATAGTACTTTCTATGTGAGTTGACCCCACTCTGGTCCCCTATGTCAACACGAGACACATCGTTTTCGGTGGATTAGCGTGTGAAGGCGATGCCGACACCTAATCCAGCTCCCGTTGTTTCCGGGGACCGATTGTTCTGATTTTGAGCCGATACATAGCAATCGAGGGCGGTGATGGCAGTGGAAAGAGCACTGTGGCGACCGCTGTCGCCAGGACCCTGGAAAGCCGCGGCCACACCACACTCGTTGTCCGGGAACCGGGAGGCACAGTCCTCGGCGAGGAGATTCGAAAGCTGCTCCTCCACGGACCAGATATGGCTCCGTGGGCCGAGGCGATGCTATTTGGCGCCCAGCGCGCCCAGCTTGTCGCCGAGGTTGTTGCCCCTGCTTTGGAAAAGGGTGCTTGGGTGATTTCGGACCGGACTTACTACTCGTCTCTTGCCTATCAGGGAGCAGGCCGCGGTCTCGGGCTTGACCGGGTGCGCGAAGTCAACGAGATCGGACTCGGGGGAGTCGTACCCGATTTGGTGTTCATCCTCGACGTCGAGGTCGACATCGCACTCCAGAGACAGCACCGCCCGGATCGGATCGGGAGCGAGAAGTCCTCATTTCATGGGGATGTCCACACGGCGTATCGCAAACTGGCGGCCGACGAGCCGGACCGGGTATTTCTCATCGACAATTCCCTCGATTTGGATTCGGTCGTCGCCCAAATCATGGAGCACATCCGTGAGTGACTTCTTCGACGGACTCATAGGAAATCGCAGGGTGGTCGAATTGCTGGAACGGGAGCTGTTGACGCCTGTCCAGGCCTACCTGTTCATCGGGCCTGAGTCGGTGGGAAAGATGGCATTTGCCCAACGATTCGCCGCCGGTCTGCTCTGCCCTCACTCCGGTGATCACGGCGAAGACTGTCGCTCGTGCCGACTCGCCCTCGCCGGGACGCATCCCGATCTAACGGTGGTCGAACCGGAAGGAGCGACATCGATTGGTGTGGAGCAGGCGCGGTTGTTGGTGACCAGAGCATCGATGGCCCCGGTCGAGGCTTCGAGATCGGTCTTTTTGATCCCCGAAGCAGGTTCGATGACCGAACAAGCGTCAAACGCTTTGCTGAAAACCCTCGAAGAGCCACTGGCACAGGTGACGTTCCTCCTCATCGCCGAAAGCGAGGATGACTTCCCGGCAACCGTCGGCTCGAGATGTCGCACGATCCATATGGGTCGAGTTCCCACACCAGAATTGGTGGCGGCCCTGTCTTCCCGTGGTGTCGATACCGATCAGGCCGAGAGCGTGGTAGCCGTGGCCGGGGGACGACCCGGGTTGGCGCTCTCGCTGATGGCCCGGCCAGAGGTCGCCAGATTCAGGAGGATGTGGTTGGAGATACCCGCAAAGGTGACTCCCCACCCCGGCGATGGTCAACGCCTCGCTTCTCTGGTGATCGAAGAGTTGGTCCCTTTGGTTGCCAAATCGGTCGACACCGACCTGGCAAAGGATAAACAGGAGCGAGCCCGCCGCCGGGTGGAACAGTCACTTCTGGTGAGCGGATTGGAGATCCTCGCCTCCTGGTACACCGACTCCGCGTCGCTACAAATGGGTGGCCCGATTCGCAATCCCGACCTGAGCCTGAACGAGTTGACCGAAGTCACACCCAGACAGGCGGTTCGCGCTGCTGATGCCGCCCTCGATGCCGTCGTCGACATTCAGGCCAACCTTCGTCGCGAATTGGTTCTCGCCAACCTCTTCTCCCGACTCGGGTCGAGATAAAACCCGGCTTACCACTAGCCGACCCGGCAGGTACCATTTCCGGACCGGCCGGAGTAGCTCAGTGGTAGAGCAATTCACTCGTAATGAATAGGCCAGGGGTTCAACTCCCCTCTCCGGCTCTGTCTTCATTGTGCGGGGGGCGACCCCCTGTACCCCCGCCTGTCCGGCCGCGCACCCGTTTTCTCCTGGCCTCCTACGTCGGCGGTGTCCCGCGCCGATAGGCGCCGGCGCGTATGGCCTTGCTGTCCCCCCGAAGGAGCGGACCGACGCATGGAGGAAGGCTCCGCCGAGCTTGCTGGGTGGTAGGGGGGACTCAAGGCACCAGTTTGAGCTTCGCGCTCGGGATTGAGCCCCCCTTACCTCCAGGTCCTTCCGGACCTGCAGGAACTTTTCCCCCGTCGTTCCTCCGGGGGAACAGGCCCACGTCCCTCCGGGGGAACAGTCAAACCGGAGTCACTTCGTCTTTGCAGGGCCAGCCAGTTACCGTCTCGGCGGATGGCAGACCAGGCCACCTTCGCTGACGACGCAATGGAGTTTGCTCCGCAGTTGTACACCGCCGCGATGCGGATGACCAGAAATCCGGCGGACGCCGAAGACCTGGTCCAGGAAACCTTCCTCAAGGCATACCGCGCATACGCCGGCTTTGAGGCCGGGACCAACCTCAAAGCCTGGCTTTATCGGATTCTCACCAACACCTACATCAACAAATACAGGAAGGATTCGCGTCGTCCCAAAGAGGTCGACCTCGGCGAGGTCGAGGATCTCTACTTGTACCGGAGGATTGGATCTGAAGAGTCTGCCGAGGTGTCCCGGACAACCGAGGACCGCGTCCTCGACGGTCTCGTCGAATCGGATATCAAGAGAGCCGTTGAGACTCTCCCAGAGAACTTTCGAATTCCCGTCTTGCTGGCTGATTTGGAAGGGCTCTCCTATCAGGAGATAGCAGACATCCTGGAAATCCCGATTGGTACAGTGATGTCGCGGCTTCACCGGGGAAGAAAAGCCATGCAAAAAGCGTTGTGGGAGTTTGCCAGCAACCGCGGACTCGTTCCCGAAGGAGCGGAGCGACCATGAAACAAGACGACTGCGCCGACGTGGGCGGAAGCAATTGTGACGAGGCCCTCGAGCGCCTCTACGAATATCTCGATAGCGAGCTCGACCAGGCGACCACCGAAGGGATCAGGGCGCACCTCGACGATTGTGGCTATTGCAACGGGAGTTTCGACTTTGAAAAGCGTCTCAAGGTCGTGGTGCGGGAGCGGCTTTCCGAAGAAGTGCCACAACAGTTCATTGTCAGGCTTCGCAATGCGCTTGATCAGGAAACGTCTCAGATCTGAAAGTTCGACTCTGCCTGATCCGGTGAGTATTCTCCTGCCACGATGACCAAATCCTCGCGAGTCCTGCTCCTCCTCCTGGTTTCCTCCTTGGTGTTGTCCGGATTCGCATTGACGGCCGCAGCCACCGATGAGGAGCCCGCGCCAACCTCGGAGACCACTGTTGTGACCACCGACATCGAACCTGTCGTCGTCGTAACTCCACCTCCCGTCGATACATCCACCGCCGACTGGACCTACCGCTACCTGGTACCCACGGGGCTCGCCCTGGTGGTGCTGGTCATCCTCATGACGACCATTCGGTATTTCACCAACGTTGTGCGCAGGCGGTACCGAATCGTCGAAGAGTGACTTCGATCAAGACATCCAGAGGCCGTTTCACTGAACGCATCGCCGGTCACTATCCCCTCGCGGACACCTATCACCTTCCCGCACTCGCCGAGGAAATGGCCCGGATAACGCCTCGAGTCTCCGAACTGGTCTCGGCCGGCACCGGTCTGGAACTCCCCGGTGACCCGACCACGCAAGTAATCAGTCGTCTGGAGTGGGTTGACCGGAATGTCGCAAGTTTTCAGCATCTGATCGAACCGGCTACCCGGAAACTGGTCGACCGGGGCGACGGGAGCGATGAGCGAAGGGAATCGATCGAGAAGGTCGTGGAGACTGAAACCAGTGCCCTGCTCGGGGTGCTGTCGAGGCGGGTCCTGGGACAGTATGAGCTGGTTCTGCCGACGGGCGAGGACGGCGACAGCGTGGTCTACGTTGGCGCCAACCTCTTGCAGATGGAACGAACCCACCAGTTTCGTCCCGCCGAGTTCAGGTTCTGGGTTGCTCTACACGAACTCACCCACCGTGCTCAATTTCTCGGTGTCCCCTGGATGCGCGGGTACTTTCGGGGATTGGTTGAAGAGCTGGTCGAAGCGTCAGGCCCCGATCCCGGCCAATTCAAAGCCGCCCTCGGTGAGGCTTTTGACCGCGCCCGCTCCGGATCCCCGATCGTTGACGAACGTGGCATTTTCGGCCTCGTTGCATCTGAGGAGCAGAGCCGGATCGTTGACCGGGTTCAGGCGCTCATGACTTTGCTGGAAGGGCATGGCCATTACGTCATGGACCGGATTGGCGCAGAGCATCTCAAATCCCAGGCCAGGATGAGCCGCGTGCTCAAGAACCGCCGCAAAGACAAACGTACCGCCGCCTTCTTTCGGATAACCGGTTTGGAGATGAAGATCAACCAGTACGACAAGGGTGAGAAGTTCATTCGGGCAATCGAGAATGAGGCAGGTTGGGAGACTGTCAACCTCGCTTTTCGTGGAGCGAGCTCGTTGCCTGACCTCGATGAAATCGAACACCCCTCGTTGTGGTTGAGACGCGTCGCCTGAACGAACTTCGTACCGGGATGCTGGCCCGGGCACGATGGCCATCTCCTCCATATCAGGTCGCCCTGTCCGGTGGTGCCGACTCGGCGACTCTCGCCGCCCTCGCTCTGGCAACCGGGGAGAATGTCGAGGCGGTGCATGTCGATCACGGCTTGCCGGCTTCGAGTTCTCTGGCAGATGCCGCCGCCGCCATTGCCGATGCCCTCGAAATCAGGTTGCAGACGGTCGAGGTCGAGATCGAGGATGGCGCGTCGCCCGAGGCTGTGGCGCGGGATGCCCGCTATGCCGCCTTCCGCGAACTCGGGGAGGGTTCCGGATCGGTCTTGATCGGGCATACCCGCGACGACCAGGCGGAAACCGTGCTGCTAAATCTGATCAGAGGGTCGGGCATCCGGGGCCTCACCGGCATCCCGTTTCATCGGGCACCGAACTTCTATCGCCCGCTTCTCGATATTCCGCGTAGCGAGACGCGGGAATTCGCAACGCTATCGGGGCTCCGCTTCGTGGATGATCCGACCAATTTCGACCGTCGGATTCGACGAAATTGGGTGAGACTGGATCTGATCCCAAGCATTCAGCAGGTGAATCCGTCCATCGTGGAGACCCTGGCACAAACGAGTAAGACCCTCCTCGGTGACGCCGACTTCCTCGATGAATTGGTACCCGACTCTGAATTGACCGGCTCAGCCTCTGTTCGCGTCCCGATCGGCGAATTGATCGCCGTCCCCGATGCGATCAGGTGGCGCATCCTCAACCGGAATCTGGCCGGTCCTCGTCAGTCGAGTGGATTGAGTGCAGCCGAATTCGATCGGGTCGGCGAAGTGATCGAGGGCCGGTCATCGGGTGCCCAGTTGGAAGGTGGCGTCCGGGTCGAACGGAAAGGGCCATTCCTTACGATTCGACGCGATGACGGATGAGCATGCGTTTGGTAACAACTGCAGGAGTTGGACTACTTTGTAGCGATCACTAGAAGGACCGACTCTTTTGGACTACATCAAGCCACTGATAACCACCGAGGAGATTGAAGCCAAACTCGGCGAACTCGGATCTCAGATCACTGCCGACTATGCCGGCCAGGACCTCCTCCTGGTAGGTGTGTTGCGGGGGGCGTTCATGGTGATGGCCGATCTAGCCCGTCACATCGACCTGCCGGTCGAATTCGACTTCATGGCGGTGTCATCGTATGGCGCATCAACGCAGACATCGGGGGTGGTGCGAATCCTCAAAGACCTCGATGAGGAAATCGATGGCCGACATGTTCTGATCGTAGAGGACATCATCGACTCTGGTTTGACTCTGAATTATCTGTTGAAGAGCTTGAAGGTCCGCAAACCTGCCTCGCTCGAAATTGCCACGTTGCTGCTGAAGGAAGGCATCCAACGGGTTCCCCTCGAAGTCAAGTATGTCGGATTCACGATCGGCCCGGAATTCGTGGTCGGATACGGACTTGATTACGCCGGGAAGTATCGCAACCTCCCCTATGTTGGAGTCATGGGGCCCGAGCTTCTCTAAGGGTGACCACAGTCGGCTACGAATACGCCGATAACTCCCGTAGCATTACAAGACCGAATTCTTTCTGAGCCTTTGAACTGAGGTAGCTGTGAACCGAACTCTTCGAACTCTCCTGATATACGGAGTCTCGATCATCATGCTGGCGATCGTCGCCCAGTGGTGGTTCGATCAGGTTGCCGGTCCCGAAGAGGTAGACATTTCGGCGTTTGTCACGTCCATGGAAGCGGGCGAGTTCGAGCAGGTGCAGTTTCTGGAACGATCCAATGAGATTCAGGGTCGGGTAGAGAACAGCTCGGCCATCGAGGGCGCCTGGGATCAGATTGCCTCGTATCCGGATGGCTTCGAGGGCACACTCACCGAGATTGCGGTGGCGTCGGCGACACCTGTCTCCGTCGACTCCCAGCCTCCAGGTTTCGTTGACTACTTGATCAGTTTTCTCCCCTGGCTCTTCCTACTCGGATTCATGGTCTTCATCTTCATGCAGATGCAGGGTGGCGGCAATCGGGTGATGCAGTTCGGCAAGTCGCGGGCCAAGCTCGTCGGCAAGGAGCAACCCAAAGTCACTTTCGACGACGTCGCCGGGCTGGAAGAAGCCAAAGAAGAGTTGGAGGAGATCAAAGACTTCCTGGCCAACCCGGACAAATACAGGTCGATGGGAGCGAAGATCCCGAAGGGCGTCCTCCTGTTCGGGCCTCCCGGAACCGGTAAGACACTGCTGGCCAAGGCCGTCGCCGGGGAGGCGGGGGTGCCCTTTATGACCATCTCCGGATCGGACTTCGTCGAAATGTTCGTCGGCGTGGGTGCGGCCCGGGTGCGCGACTTGTTCGAGCAGGCGAAGCAAACGGCCCCAGCCATCGTCTTCATCGACGAGATCGACGCCGTCGGACGTCATCGTGGGGCGGGCCTCGGCGGTGGGCATGACGAGCGTGAACAGACTCTGAACCAATTGCTCGTCGAACTAGATGGGTTCGAAGGCAACTCCGGCGTCATAGTCATGGCAGCGACCAACCGACCCGACATTCTCGACCCGGCTTTGCTCCGTCCCGGGCGATTCGACCGCCAGATCGTGGTTGATGCGCCTGACCTCGAAGGGAGGCGGGCAATCCTCGAAGTTCATTCGAAGGGCAAACCGCTGGGCCCCGAAATCGACCTCGAAGTGTTGGCACGACGAACGCCGGGCTTTACCGGTGCCGACCTCGCCAACCTCATCAACGAAGCCGCCCTGCTCACCGCCAGGCGCAAACTGAAGAAGATCGGAATGGAAGAGCTCGAAGAAGCCATTGAGCGGGTCATCGCCGGACCAGAGCGGAAAACGCGGGTAATGACCGATGACGAGAAAAAACTAATCGCTTTCCACGAGACGGGCCACGCCCTGGTCGGATTCGCCCTTCCCAATTCGGACCCGGTTCACAAGGTCACCATAGTGTCGAGGGGACGGTCACTGGGCCACACACTCGCCCTCCCGACCCACGACAAGTATCTCATTCGTCGCAGTGAATTGGTCGACCAGTTGGCCATGTTGTTGGGTGGCCGCACAGCCGAAGAGCTGATTTATGCCGACCCCACCAGCGGTGCCGCCAACGACATCGAAAAGGCCACGCAGATTGCCCGTCGCATGGTCATGGAGTACGGGATGAGCGACCAACTCGGCCCGATGCAGTACGGAAAGGCCAACGGTGAAGTCTTCCTCGGGCGCGATTACGGACGCCAGCAAGACTATTCCGACGAGGTCGCCGCCTTCATCGACGAGGAGGTCCGCAAGATGATCAACGCCGCCCACGAAGAGGCGCGGGCAATTCTCACGCACCATCAGGATGCCATGGAGCGGATGGTCGAGGAGCTACTCGACCATGAGACTGTCGATCGCGACGGGGTTGCCGCGATCTTCATCGACGTTCCAAAGTGGGAGCACACCGAGAGCGGATCGCTCCGGATCCAGTATCCAAAAAACCCGGTCCTTCCTCAGCCCCGCCACGATGAAGTGCCTGTGGCTGCGGCCAAGAAGGTCGACGAGGAGACCGAAGAATCACCCTCGACGGTCCGTTCCAAGAAGGGCCTCCGCCCCACAACTCGCCCCGCCGACGCCGGCGCCTAAACCTTGAGCGGCGATCCCGCAACTAGCACCGCCAGAAGTATCGACGGCGACCTAGGTCTTCGGTATGGGTAACACCTTCAGACTCGCTTGATGGTCAGATCGCCTGATACCAGACGGGCAGTTACGTTGGCGTGGCCTATTGGCGCGATGTTGTCCGCTGTGGGTTCGGGGAGTCGGATATCTCCGGAACGGGTGGTAGCGTCGAGATTGACTGCGGTGCCGGCGGGAATCCCCACCCGCACCGATCCGGATACTGCCTTGACTCTCAGATTCTCACCTGTGAAACGTTTGACACCGAGGTCGCCGGAAAGCGTCGAACTCGTCATATCGTCTCCAGCCTCGTCGACATAAACGTCGCCCGAGGCGGTGGAAGCTTCGAATTTGCCCTCAACCTTGTTGATCCGAATGTCCCCGGAAGCGCTCACGAATGAGCAGCGCCCGACGAGGTCGCCTTGAACATCGCCACTTGCGGTCTTGGCACTGAGCTCATCGACGCTGCTGACCCTGACGTCTCCAGACGCCGAATTGACTTCGAGACGTCCCAGATGTGCCTTGGATTGGATATCAGCGGATGCGACGCCCGCCGAGACATCGCAACCGGGGGGGACGTCCAGTGTTATCTGATAACGGCCACCACCGAGGAACCCGCTCCGGTCGTTGGTGATGGTTACGGTAGAACCGCGCTTGTCGACGTTGAGGCTGTCGGTCTTTCCGTCGACCCTGACGAATATCTTGCCCGCCGCACCTTCGCGTAAGGTAAGCCGGCCTGAGGCAAATCGGACGTCGACGCTGCCCGCGCCTTCGATCTCGAACTCCTTCTCGATCACAGCTGGATTGTCCGGTTCACCTTGTTGCCGACCTTTGCGGTGGCGCTGCGGGTCTTGAGTGCGTCGATAACCCACCCGTTTACCGAATCGCCCGAGTCGGAAGCCGCATCGGAGATGAGGTCTTTCAAATACCCGGGAAGACGCACGGTGATCCGTGCCTCATCATCATCCAACGGGTTTGGGGGGTTTGGTGGCGGTGGGGGACCGGGAATGGCGGTTTCAATGACTACCAATTCGGGGTCTCCGTCGACCAGTCGTATCTCAACACGCTGCCCCATGAGTTGGGCATTGATCTCGACGGCCGCCGCTT
>DATDCF010000047.1:0-5067 GCA_036524475.1 Acidimicrobiia bacterium
GCCAAGGACCGACCGGTGGCCCGGTTGCTTACAGCCCTCGGAATCCGACATGTAGGCGGGACAATGGCGAGGACCCTGGTTCGAAACTTCGGGGGCCTTCCGACATTGATGGCGGCTTCGAAGGGGGAGATCTCGTCGATACCCGGGGTGGGGGCCGTAATTGCTAAGGGAGTGGCCGAATGGTCGGCAGAACTGGCTAACCAGGAACTCGTCGAGAAGCTGGGGCTGGCCGGCGTTCGCCTCACCGAAGATGTCGACACGACCGTCCCGGGAGATCTACTTGTCGGAGCGACGTTCGTCGTCTCGGGCACCGTGGAAGGCTTTACCCGTGAGGAGGCTCAGGCTGCAATCGAGACGCGTGGGGGCAAGGCGGCGAGTTCGGTATCCGGTAAAACGACGGCGTTGATCGTTGGAGATGCCCCCGGAGCTTCGAAGACCCGCAAAGCCGAAGAAATGAACATTCCCATAATCGATGGGCCGACCTTCAAGAAGCTCTTGGATAAGGGTCTCTCGGTTCTCGAATAGGGTCTATCCAACCCGGAAAGACCACTCGAATTCACCGATGTCGGGTAGCCCGTTGACGGTGTCGTAACGCACCACGATCGTGTGCTCGCCGGGGGTCCAGGCGCCGATCGAAGGGTTGTGGGGCGAAGGTGACCACCGATAGACCCCGGTACCTTCGACGAATGTTGCGTCGTCGACCCGCCAACCATCCACGAAGATATCGGCCCGATATCCTGTCTCCAGGTCGACCTCGAGAAATGCCTGGAAAGTGACCAGATCTCCGGGTTCGGGAAATACAGCCTCAATCGCGCTCGGCATGACTACCGGCTCCCCACTTTCACTGAACGCGACGCCAAGAGCGATCGCGGCAACGGCGAGAAGGCCTAGACCTATGTAGATAAACCTGTAGGGCACCGGGAAGAACGGTACCTGTAGCCTTGAGTTGTGGAGAAACTGAACCAGCGTCTGGAAGAGATCTACGGGGATGGCAAGTGGATCTTCGCCGTACTGACGGCCGCGTCCGCCGGAAACATCCACAAGATGTTTCACGACTGGGGGTCATCAACTCTGGTGGTTGCGGCCAATGAAGGCACGGGCGACCTACCCGAGACCGGGATTGTCTACACCATGGCCACCTCGGACAGCGCTGTGGGAGCCATCCGGGAGTTCTTCAAGTCGGTCGAGGACCCGAATCCAGGCGTGATCGCGGCCGTTGACCGGTTCGATCCCGAGCGACGAGCGCGGGTTGTCACCGAGCTATATGCAACTGCACAGGAGATGGTTGGCCGGAAGACGTTTGGAGTGCGACATCCGGATTGGTCCGCATGGGAAGACAAGATGCGGATCGATGATCTGTGGGAAGACCTGTCGATACCCCATGCGGAGCACCGGATCGTAGACGTTGCTGACGCTCCGACGGCTGCCTCTGAAATTGGCAACGAGATGGGTTCGGTGTGGGTGGCCGACAACTCGCAGGGATGGCACGGCGGCGGCGATTTCGTCAAGTGGGTCCATTCATTCTCGGACTTCGAGAGTGCGGTCGCGTGGTTCTCGAAGCGGGCCGAACGGGTACGGGTGATGCCATTTCTCGATGGACTCCCATGCTCGATCCACGGATGGGTGACCGCCAACGGGGTGGCGACATTTCTCCCCGTCGAGATATTCACTCTTCGCGATATGCCAGGCCACGAACTTTTTTACTCGGGGGTTTCAACCATGTGGGCGGCGCCACCGAATCTCAGTGACGAAATGAGAGCGATCGCCCGCAAAGTAGGGAGGGAATTGGGGGATCGAGTCGGCTATCGGGGGCCATTCGGAGTTGACGGCGTCGCAACTGTCGATGGGTTTCGCCCCACCGAATTGAATCCCCGGATGAGCGCCGGCGCAGGAGCTCAGATGGGCTCGGTCGACGTCCCGTTGGGGGCGCTGATGCGCGCCGAGATCGAAGGCTTCATCGAGGTGGACCATAAATGGCTGGAAGACGCAGCTTTGGGCCAGCGAGAACCCATGATCCATTTCGGGAGAATGGCCAATGTCGAGGTTCGCGACAGCCTATTTGTCGGTTTGGACTCCGGTGGCGACGTTCGGAGGGTGGACACCGAGAAGGAGTCGGTAGCGAAAATCACAGCTGGTCCGTCGGCAACCGGGAGCCACATCGCCGGGACATTTGACACTGTGAAGATCGGGGTTGGCCCTCCGGTCGGGTCCCTGATCTCAGCGATCTTGAACCTGGTCTCCAACGAATGGGCTCTGGGTCTTCCGCCACTGTCGGCTGCGCCCGACCTTCTCAGCTAGGGGTAGTTGGCGGGTCTGGATATCTGTCGCAGCTAATTGTCGTGGAGTGCAGCGTTCAGCCCACCCCACGACCCGGTTTTGGGTAGGGACTCGACCCGGCCATTCAACGAATTCCTTCGGAACAGCATCCCGTTGATTCCGGAAAGCTCCCGGCCTTTGGCGGTCTCGCTGTCCGGGAGGGTCACGATCGTGCCCGCCGTCAGATAGAGCCCTGCCTCGACGACGCAATCGTTGCCGAGTGAAATACCGAGCCCGGAGTTAGCGCCGAGGAGGCATCCTTCACCGATCGAAATCACTTCCGACCCGCCTCCGGACAGGGTGCCCATGATCGATGCCCCGCCCCCGATGTCCGACCCGTTGCCAACTACGACTCCAGCGCTGATCCGACCCTCCACCATCGAGGTGCCCAACGTTCCCGCGTTGAAGTTGACAAAGCCCTCGTGCATCACAGTTGTTCCCTCACCGAGGTAAGCACCGAGGCGCACCCGGTTGGCGTCGGCGATTCTCACTCCCGAGGGCACCACGAAGTCGGTCATGCGGGGGAATTTGTCGACACCATTCACGGACAGGTGCTCGCCCCGGCCCTCACTCATCGCTTTGGCGTTTGGGAAGTCGACGGGGAGACACGGTCCCTTGCTGGTCCACACCACATTGTTCAACACACCGAAGATTCCCTCGATCACGATCTCATGGGGTCTGAAGACACGATGGCTGAGAAGGTGAAGCCTCAGGTAAGCGTCGGCCGGATCCTGGATCGGCCCGTTGATGTCGACCGTTGTCGTGATGATCTCGGTGACGACACCCCGGAGCGGGTCCTCGGTGAGCATCTGGTCGATCGCCACGTCTGGCTCCGACGAAGTGGGATCGGGGTACCAGACTGCGAGGACTTCTCCGCCCATCGCTCTGGTGGCAATACCTGTTGCTGTTATCGACTCGGGTTTCACACTCGGGGAGCGTAGTGGGGCGTGTTACCTTCCCATCCATATGAGTCGACTTGTCGATACCCTTTCCTGGTTGGTCAATATTCCCTCGCCGACCGGCGAGGAGGCGGCGATTTGCGACGAAATCGAGTCCAGACTTGGCTCGATGGAGTCGGAGCGGGTCCTGGACTCGCTCGTGGTGGGTATCCCCGGACCGGGAAAAGTGATTCTGGCCGGCCACACCGACACGGTGCCGTTACAGGGCGAAACTGGAAGTCGGATCGATGGGGAAAGGCTCCATGGCCTCGGGGCCACCGACATGAAGTCGGGTCTTGCCGTGATGATTCACCTGGTCGAGGAGCTGGGGACAGACTCTCTAGTTGCCGTGTTCTATGCCGGCGAGGAGGGGCCGCTTGCTGGAAACCAACTGGGGCCGATTCTGGACCGATATCCCGATATGGCCAAGGCGGAGGCCGCCGTCGTGCTCGAACCGACCAACCTGGGCATTGAAGCCGGGTGCAACGGTGCGGTGAACGCGACCGTGGCATTTCTGGGGGAACCGGCACATTCCTCACGGCCGTGGCTCGGCGTTAACGCTGTCAGCAAGTCCGGCGAGTTTCTGACGACGATGGATCGTCTTCAACCCGAGGATCACGTCGTCAACGGGCTCCTGTTTCGTGAGGTTATGTCGATAACCCGGGCCCACGGTGGGGTTGCCAACAATGTCGTGCCGGGACGCTTTGAGATGAACCTGAACTACCGGTTTGCTCCCGACCGAACCCTCGACGATGCCATCGCCAACCTCCATCGTGTTTGTTCCCGGGCCGACGTCGTCGAAATCACTGACGCCGCCCCTGCCGGTCAACCCATCGTCGACTTGCCACTGTTCGACGAGCTCGCCCGTGTCTCCAACTCCGAGATTGCGCCAAAGCAGGGGTGGACCGACGTCGCCCAACTCAGCGCACGGGGAATTCCGGCGATCAACTTCGGCCCGGGCGAATCGGCCCTGGCCCACAAACCCGGTGAGTCGGTGCGCCTGAGCGATCTCGAATGGGCATACGGATCGCTGCTCGAAGTCCTCTCCAAGATCGTTCTGTGAAGGAAAAGTGCGGTCACGCCGCAATAGATCTTCACAGAACGGAATTCAGGGGGCCTATCACTGCCACTTCCTTAGAATCCCGAAATCATGCCTGTTGAAATCGACATTGCCCATGTGGCCAAGCTCGCCCGTCTCGACCTTTCCCCCGACGAGTTGGAGGGCTATCGAAGTCAGCTTGGCGTAATCCTTGAACATGCGGCCAGGGTGCAGAGTCTCGAAGGTGACCCTGAGCCTGATGTCACCCACCCACTTGGGCTGTTGAATGCATTTCGGGATGATGAAGTCAGACCATCGCTCGATCGGGCCGAGGTACTTGCTTCGGCCCCGGAGTCCCGCGACGGTTACTACGTCGTTCCGCCTGCGTTGGAGATCTGAGTGGCCGGCATGTCCATCGCCCATGCGGGAAGGGCGCTGAGGGATGGCACTCTCACTGCCACCGACCTTCTTGTCTCGGTGCTGAGGAAGGCATCAGAGACCGAGGCCCAGATCCACGCCTACCTCAACATCGACAGGACCGGTGCCGAGGAAGCAGCTGCTCGTGCCGATGCCGACTTCGGCGACGGTATCGACAGGGGGCCATTGCAGGGAATCCCGATGGCATTGAAGGACAACATGGTCACTCGCGGTTTGGAGACGACGGCGGCCTCGCAGATTCTCGCCGGATATGTGCCGCCTTACGATGCCACGGTCGTCACCAAGCTACGCAATGCCGGGGCTGTGATCGTCGGTAAGACAAATCTCGATGAGTTT
>DATDCF010000048.1:0-18074 GCA_036524475.1 Acidimicrobiia bacterium
ATGGTGGCATCGAGTCTCGAATCGGGAATGCTTACCGACGGGCCCTTCGTGGCAACGTTGGAAGAACGGATGGCAGACCGACTCAAAGTCAGAAACGTCGTCGCCGTCGCATCGTGCACGACCGGGCTGGTCCTTCTCCTCCAGGCCATAGGAAAACAATCTGTCGTCATGCCATCTTTCACTTTTTCGGCCACCGGCCATGCTGCTCGTTGGAACAACATGGAGATCACATTCGCAGACTGTGACCCGAACTCCTGGGTGTTGGGGCCTGAGAACGTGACCACGGTCGCCGACGTCATCGTCGGAGTCCATGTCTCAGGGGTTCCCTGCGACGTCAAGGCGTTGGAGGCCAGGGCGGCGGAGACGGGGTCGACTCTGATTTTCGATGCCGCTCACGGTGCCGGCTCTTCGATCGAGATCGACGGTGTCCCGACTCCCCTTGGCCAGTTCGGCACGGCCGAGGTGATAAGCCTGACGCCGACCAAGGTCCTCAGTGGCCCGGAGGGAGGTCTGGTCACGACCAACGATGACGAACTCGCCAATACCATCCGGCGGGCCCGCAACTACGGGAATCCAGGAAGCTACGACACGCTCGAAGCCGGCCTCAACGGGCGTATGTCAGAGCTGCATGCGGCAGTGGTACTCGCTGGTATCGACCACCTCGAAGACCGCGTGGCCCACCGCAATGGTCTCGCCGCACGGTATCGGGAGGGGCTTTCCCAACTCCCCGGCGTCGGATTCCAGGAGGTTCCGGCCGGTCGACGCAGTTCGATAAAAGACTTCACGATTGTCGTCGGGCCAGAGTTCGGAGTTGGTCGGGACCGCGTCGTGGAGGCACTGAAGGCGGAGGGCATACCGACCCGTCCCTACTACTCACCCCCGCTGCACCGTCAGACCGCATACGCCGACATCGACACCCCGGCGCTCCCGGTCACCGACACCCTCTCAGCCGGTGTCATCAGCCTGCCAATTTGGAGCCACATGGAGCCTTCAGTGGTAGAAATGATTATCTCGGCAATCGCCAGGATCCACACCCATGGGGAGTCACTCTGAGGCTTGGCCACGCCTTGTCGTAGCGGGGGGAGGGAGACGACGTGAGGGTCATTGTCAACATGCTGGGCAGCACACCGTTCATCTACGGAGCGATAGCTGGATTGGTTGGTTTAGCCCTCGCCTACGCCTTCAAGAAGCGCGGCTCCGATTGGGGGCTCTGGTGGGCGTTGGCCGCGATTCCAGTGACGGCACGCTACGGCAGTTTGCGTCTGGGACCTGCCGAACGCGTCTTCGACGACGCCCTCTGGGCTATACCCGTTGCGGTGGCAGCAGTTGCGATGGCCGCATTCGGACTATGGCGGCTCCGTGACGAGTGGATTGGTGGCCCCGCCTTTCTCCTCACCGTTGGCGCCATATGGACCACTGTGCCCGACACCGAACACCTCGCCGTACTCCTCGGAGTTACGGCGACTGTCATTTGGGCATGGTGGCCCGGGTTTTGGTCACGGCCTGCGGTGATCGGTTCGATTGCGGTAGGTATGTTGGTCGCCTGGGGAGTCCTCGTCGGGTCTGTAACCCGTGACTCCGGGATCCTGGGCGGCCTCGGCGCGCTGGCCTCACTTGGTTGGTTCGCCTTCTTTGTCCCGATCAAGAACAAGTACGTATGGCTGGGGAGCTATGCCGTAGTGGTGTTGATCTGGGCACGTTGGGCCGGGCTGTCGACCACCGGCTCACGTGCTCTCCTGATCGGTGCGATCGCGTGGGCTGTGGCTGCCGTCGCCGCCCGGGCGATAGATCGGCGGCTGCAAAACGAGGTTCAAACACCGCCATCGGCCGGATAGAAACGGATGAACGGTGATTCGTCGACCCATTTGTGGACCGCCGCCCCGGCCCGTTCCGGGTCGGAATCCCAGTTTTCGATCAGGGCACGCAGAAGGATCACTTTCCTGATTTCCGGGTCGGGCTCCGACTCGCCGATCACTGCGATGTCCTCGACCACACCGCGCTTGAGATGGAGGGTGAATCCGGGGTTCGACTCGATGTTGGCTTCCCAATCTCGCTTCCGCCCGGGACGACCGAGGAGGTAGTACTTCCCATCGAAGTGGTGGAAGTAGATCTCGACTCGCCGCGGCGCACCCGATTTGCGGCCAATAGTGGTGATATCAGCAATACCGCCGCGATCCAGTGCTTCTCTCGTCTCTGGTTTCATGACACTTCCAACCGGAAACGACATGAAACTGTTCCCTGGGGTAATTTGTACGGATGGGTCAACTCATCGACGTCTCGTCGATTGCACTCGGTGATATAGCCTTCTTCGACGCCGACCGCTCGCTAACCGGCCAGGATGGGTACTCCTTCACAGGCCACACAGAAAGTGAAGCTCCCCCGGCAACCCTCGCCAATCGACTTTTCGCCGCCGACCCTGATATCGCCCACGTCCATGTCCTCTCCAACACCGTTTCGGTTCAGAGGTCTGGCGGATGGACAGATGACAGACTCAAATCAGCAGCAACCATTCTCCAGCATCTATTTGTCTTCTATGACCCGGACGTCGATCCCTACGAGGCTCTCCGGAAAGAGAACTACAACGCGACTCTTACCAGCATCCGGGTTCACAACGAGGATCTCTGGGTGATGAAGGTAAAACCCGACCAGCCGATCGATCCGTTTCGGGCGGGGCAATACACCACTCTGGCGTTGGGGTACTGGGAGCCCCGTGCAGACGAGGCCGATGAGGTGTTCGATGCCAACCAAAAGGAAAAGTTGGCCCGTCGCTCCTATTCGGTCTCGAGTTCGATCATCGACTTGGAGGCCGGCGACTTGGTCCCCGGACACCCTTCCGAAATCGAGTTCTACATAGTCAAGGTCCGTCCCGGACAGGAAGAGATCCCCGCTCTCACCCCGCGAATCTTCCTGAAAGGAGTTGGCGATCGGATCTTCATGGGACGCAAGTTCACAGGCCGGTACACGCTCGACGGTGTGACGGAAGACGACAACATCGTCTTTCTGAGTACCGGGACCGGTGAGGCTCCTCAAAACAAGATGACAAACGAGCTCCTGAGGAACGGGCACAAGGGATCAATCCTCAATCTCGTGTGTGTGCGCTACAACCAGGATCTGGCCTACCTTGCCGAGCAGGAAGCCATTCAGGAAAATTATGAGAACTATCGATACGAAGTCCTCACCACCCGCGAGCCGGGAGACCTCGAGCACAAACGCTATCTCCAGGACCTGATCCGGGATGGAGACGTCGAAGAGATGTTGGGTGCCGATCTCGACCCGGAGACCACCCACGTGTTCCTTTGCGGAAACCCGGCGATGATCGGGCTACCCAAATGGGATGGAGACACGCCAAGCTTCCCGACCCCGACGGGTGTCTGCGAGCTACTCCACGACCGGGGCTTCACCATCGACCACCTAAAAACCCGCGGCAACGTCCACTATGAGGAGTACTGGACAGAACGGGACTGAACCTGGGCTATCTGCTCCGGCGTTGGACCTCAGCAACGGCGATGGCGGTGAGATTAACCACGTCGTTCACCGAGGCGTCACGTTGCAAAACCTGCACTGTCTTGGGGAAGCCGCTCAGGATCGGGCCGATCACTTCGGCATCACCCAGTCGGTTCATCAGCTTGTATGACGCATTGGCGGCAGTGAGATTGGGGAAAACCAGTACGTTGGCCGCACGCTCGATTGGGCCGCCGGGACGGCGCTCCTGGATCAGATTGGAGACGACCGCGGTATCAGCTTGCATCTCCCCATCCACCGGGATATCGGGGCGCTCCTGGCGGAACAACTCCACGGCGCGGCGGATTCGGGCTGGCTCTTCCCCTCCCGCAGAGCCAAAATCGGAATAACTGACAAACGCCACCCGGGGCTGGCGGTCAAAGTCCTTCTCGGCAGTGGATGTTGCTGCCAGGGCGATCTCGGCGAGTTGCTCGGCCGTCGGCTGGATGTTCACGGCGCAATCGGTGAAAAAGAAAGGGGTACCTCGAACCACAACAAGGTATACCGACGAGACAATCGATCGGCCCTCCGCAACTCGTAAGACTTGGAGGGCGGGCCGGATTGTTTCCGGGTAGTGAGTCGACAACCCACCCATTACGGCGTCGGTTTTCCCATCTCTCAACATGAGACAGGCAAACATGTTGTGGTCGAAAACTTGTGACTCGGCATCCTGAAGCGATAGCCCCTTGTGGCGTCGCAGTTGTTCGAGTTCGATTGCGTATCGTTTACGCAGCCCGTCCTCGGATGCGGGGTTGATCGTCTCCATCCCTTCAAGCGAGATGCCCGCCGCCTCTGCAAGCGAGGAGATCTCGTCGGCGTCCCCGATGAGCTGGGGCGCAGCTATCCCCTCGTCGGTGACTCGCCGGGCCGCCCGGATCAGCCGCAGGTCGGCACCGTGGGGGTAGGCAACTCGCTTCGGTTGGGCAATCGCCCGATTAGTGATGGCGCTGATCAGTCCGTGTGAGGCCTGGAACCTCGCCCGCAATTCGTCTACATAGACTCCGAAGTCTTCGATCGGCTGGCGGGCGAGACCCTCCTCCATCGCAGCTCGGGCCACTGCCGGCGCCACTGTCCAAAGTACGCGGGAGTCGAAGGGCTTGGGGATCAGATATTCCGGGCCGAAGGACAGTTGCTCCAGGTCGTAGGCCCGTAATACCGCGTCGGGGACAGGTTCCCGGGCGAGGTCGGCGAGTGCATGAGCAGCAGCCACCTTCATCTTCTCAGACACACCTCTCGACCTGACATCGAGCGCTCCCCTGAAGATGAACGGGAATCCGAGGACATTGTTGACCTGGTTGGGGAAATCGGTCCGCCCGGTCGCCATCACTACGTCTGACCTCGCCTCTATGGCGTCGGGATAGGAAATTTCGGGGTCCGGGTTGGCAAGAGCGAACACAATCGGTTGGTCCGCCATCGACTGGATCATCTCTTTGCTGACGATGCCGGCGGCTGAAACTCCGATGAACGTATCGGCTCCGACCATCGCTTCAGCCAGCGTCCGCACTTCAGTTTCTACTGCAAAGGCCTGGCGGGTCTCGTCGAGGTCGTTGCGGCCGCTGTGAATTACCCCCTTGGAGTCGGCGAGGAGCACATTTGCAGGGTCGACCCCCAGTTCGATGAAGAACCGGGCGGTGGAAATCCCCGCGGCCCCTGCCCCGGAGAAAACCACTTTGGTCTTCGAAATGTCCCGGCCTGTGATCTCGATCGCATTGAGGAACGCTGCCCCGCTGATGATTGCGGTCCCATGCTGATCGTCATGAAACACCGGGATATCGAGCCGGTCACGCAGGGTCTGCTCGATGTAGAAACACTCCGGCGCCTTGATGTCTTCCAGGTTGATCCCTCCGACAGTCGGCGCGAGCATTTCGCAAAATCTGATCACATCGTCGGGATCGGTGGCGTCGATCTCGAGGTCGAAAACGTCGATATCGGCAAACCGTTTGAACAGGACAGCTTTGCCTTCCATCACCGGCTTGCCTGCCAGAGCGCCGATATTTCCCAGACCAAGTACTGCCGTTCCGTTCGACACGACAGCTACGAGGTTGCCCCTGTTGGTAAATCGAAACGCGGCATCGGGATCGGCGGCAATGACCAAACAGGGCTCGGCCACCCCTGGCGTATAGGCAAGGCTCAAGTCCGACTGGGTTGCGGTCGGTTTGGTCGACCGGATGGCGATTTTCCCCGGCCGTGGTTTTTCGTGGTACTCAAGGGCCTCGGAGAAGTGTGATTTTTCGACCATATGCCACAACCCTAACTGGTCGTTACCCGTGTCCTCTGCGACAATTGAATCTACAGATGACGACAGATCTACCCATCTTGCAAACAGACAATGGATACAAGGTGATGACCGGCTGGAGGGTCGGCCAGGCCCCGGAGGAGTCCACCACCAAATCCGGACTGCTGGTGCCCATCGGCACCAAGGACGGAAACGATGCGCTGGCCCTCATCGATGTCCAAACCAATCAGCGTTTTTGGGCTGTGCCGGCGGGCGCATGGCGGTTCATCTGGCCACCGACCGGACGACCGGTGATCGCCGTCCGCGAATCTCAGATCATCGCCGAAGAGGAAATCGATCATGTCGGCGACGAAGGCCAATACCTCTGATCGCCGATAATTACCTTTCTGTGGTTGGGGAACCACGCCTAGTGTGCACCCACACTCACAAACAGATTTGTCGAACGTCTTCCAATGACTGACCAACACGCATCCCGCTCCCGTCGTCGCTTAACCGCGACCGTCACCGACCTCGAGGTCCGGATTCAGCGCGCCTTTCTGGTTGGAGTCGAGCTCTCGGGGACCGCCGCCGCCGATGCGGAGCAAAGCCTCGAAGAACTGACGCTTCTCACCGATACCTCCGGCTCTGAGCCCGTCGACCGTGAACTGGTCCGCCGCCGCGAGATCGATCCTGCGACCTACATCGGATCAGGCAAAGCCGAAGAGCTGAGTGCCTTGACCCAGGCACTCGATATCGACGTCGTGATTTTTGACAATCCGCTGACCCCGGCCCAGACCAGGAACCTGGAGAAGATATTCCACTGCGACGTCGTCGACCGCGAAGCGCTGATACTCGACATTTTCGCCCAGCATGCCAAGACCAAAGTCGGTGCGCTCCAGGTCGAGCTGGCGATGTTGCGTTACAACCTCCCCCGCCTCGCCGGTAAAGGAAAAAACATGTCGCAACAAGGTTTCGGGGTTCTCGCCCGCGGGCCTGGTGAAACGAAATTGGAGACTGACCGCCGTCATACGCTGGCCCGGATATCGAAACTGGAGCGTGACCTGAAAGATACGGCAAAGCACCGTGAGACCCAACGCAAAGCCCGGAAACGCAAGGACATCCCGCAAGTTTCGATTGTCGGCTACACCAACGCCGGGAAGTCGACTCTGCTCAATGCGCTGACCAATGCCGACGTCCTCGTCGAAGACCAGCTATTTGCCACTCTGGATTCGACCGTGCGCCGGCTCGAGCTACCGCACAATCGCGTTGTACTGATCGCTGACACCGTTGGTTTTGTACGGCGACTCCCCCATCACCTCGTTGAGGCCTTTCAATCGACACTGTCCGAGGTCGCCGAAGCCGACCTGCTGCTTCACGTGGTTGACATCACCAACACCGATATTGTCGGGCACCTCGCCGCGGTTCACGAAGTCCTTCTCGAGATTGGCGCCTCCGATCTGCCCGAACTGCTCGTCTTCAACAAGATCGACCGGGTCACTCCCCAGGCGTTGGCCCGGGTCACCAATCTCTACCCCGACGCCGTGTTCATCTCGGCGGCGAAGGCGATTGGTCTGGAAACATTTCTAAATGAAATCGGGAACCGTCTGGAGCGTCAGATGTCACGCCTCGATCTCAAGATCCCGTATGAGAACGGTGATGTCGTCGCGGCTGCTCACAGGATCGGCGAGGTGATCAGCGAGTTTCACGAAAGCGATGGCACCCGGATGGTGGTGAAAGTCCCGGTCGCGGCGACTCATGACTTCCTCCCTTTTCAACTCCCATCCCTTTAGTCAGCAACGAGTAAGGCGCCCCCGACGATCCCGGCGTTGTTGAGGAGTTGGGCACATACCACACCCAGGTGTTCGGGAATCCTGTGTGCGAACCGATCCCATTCCTTGGCGGCGCCGCCGCCCAACACCACGATGTCGGGATTCACGACTGTCGAGACATACTCGATATATCCAGATATTTCGTCGCCCCACTTCCTCCAGGAGATACCCTCTTCCTCACGGCCCCGCGCAGAAAACCTGAGTTCAGCTGGCCGAACCCCTTCATACTCGGCTACACCGAGCTCCAGGTTGGGAATGAGTCGGCCATCGACGATCAGACCGCTACCGATACCGGTACCAAAAGTGAGGACCAGGATCTTCCCGCCGAGCCCCCTCGCAGCCCCGAAAGTGACTTCCGCCATGGCAGCGGCGTCGGCATCGTTTACTACCACGACTCTGCGGCCCAATGCGTCGGATAGGAGGTCGCGAACGTTGACACCGATCCAACTCTGATCGATGTTGTTGGCAGTGGATACGAGGCCGTCCACCACCACGGCCGGAAATCCCACTCCCACGGGCCCTTCCAACTCCAGCTCGTTGACGATCTTCTTCACCGCTTTGACGACTTTGTCCGGAAGGGAAGGCTGCGGCGTTGGGATTCGGACGCGCTCACTGGTGAGGAGTCCCGTGGAAGTATCAACCAGGGCGCCTTTGATCCCGGTGCCCCCAACGTCAATTCCTATGCGTACCTCCGCCACGGATCTCAAGGTAATAGCCTGGGACCATGAGTAACAAGGCAGATGTAGGACTGATCGGGCTCGGGGTAATGGGGGCCAACCTCGCGCTAAACCTCGCCGACTCGGGCCAGGCCGTCTCGGTATACAACCGGACACCGGCGACGACGATGGATTTCATGGCCGGCGAAGCGGTGAACAAGGACATCGTTTCCGCGATCTCTCTCGAGGAATTGGTGGAGACCCTCGACACTCCTCGCAAGATCCTGATGATGATCCCAGCCGGTAACCCGGTTGACATGCTCATCGAAGACCTGGTCCCGCTGCTCGAACCGGGTGACATCATCATTGACGGCGGCAACTCCCTCTACAGCGATACCGACCGGAGGACCGCGAACCTCACCGACCTGGGAATTCAATATCTCGGCGTTGGCTTTTCAGGAGGCGAGGAAGGTGCCCGATACGGACCGTCCATAATGCCCGGCGGCAATCCCGGAGCCTGGCCACACGTCGAAGCGATGTTGAAGGGGATAGCGGCCATCGCCGATGACTCCAAGCCGTGTTGTGAGTGGGTCGGTCCTGGAGGAGCAGGCCACTTCGTGAAGATGGTCCACAATGGGATCGAATACGGCGACATGCAGGTGATTGCCGAAGCGTACGACCTGATGCATCGCGGGCTGAGAATGGCGCCCGACGAGATCGGCGATGTGTTTACCGACTGGAACAAAGGACGTCTCAAGTCCTATCTCATCGAGATCACCGCCGGGATCCTCCAGACCACCGAGGATGGGGAACCGCTGGTCAACAAGATCCTCGACGCCGCAGGCCAGAAGGGGACCGGCGCATGGACAGTGATCGCTTCGATGGACCTGGGAGAGCCCACCACCCTGGTTTCCGAAGCCGTCTATGCGCGAGTGGTGAGCTCAAACCCGGATCTGCGCAGGGAGATGGCAGCCGAGTTCAGTGCTCCCGCTGCACCCCTCGACATTTCGGTGAACGACATCGAGACCGCTCTCTACGCTTCCAAAATAATCTCGTACGCCCAGGGCTTCCGTCTGATAATGCGGGCCTCGAGGGACTTTGGCTGGCAATTGGATCCCGGGTCGATTGCGTCGTTGTGGCGCGAAGGTTGCATCATCCGGGCGGAGTTCTTGAAAGACATCACCCGGGCATTCACGACCGGAAACGATCCTCTCGATCTCGCTCTCGACAGCTTTTTCGCCAGTGCCCTCAAAGAAGCCGGGCCATCGTGGCGCAAGGTAGTGGCAGGGGCGATAACGGCCGGGATTCCCATCCCCGCCTACGCAAGCGCCCTGACCTACTACGACGGGATGCGGTCGGAGCGGCTCCCGGCCAATTTGATCCAGGCGCAACGTGACTTTTTCGGGGCTCACACATTCGAGCGGATAGACCAGCCGCGGGGCAAGTTCTTCCACCACAAATGGGGAAGTCAGTGATCGAATTCGCCCGGGAAATGGCCGAAGCGTCCGGTGAGCTCATCCGCACTCGATTCGTGGCGCGGGCATTTGAGACAGAGCTGAAAGGGGACAATTCGGTGGTGACCGAAACCGACCGCGGCGCCGAGCAGATCATGAGAGAGATGATCGCCGCCCGTTATCCCGACCACGGTGTCATCGGCGAGGAGTTTGGCGTTCAGTCCCCGGATGCCGAGTATGTCTGGACGCTGGACCCGATCGACGGCACCATCTCTTTCGTTGCGGGGATCCCGTTGTTCGGAACACTCATCGGCCTCCTGAAGAGGGGGCAGCCTGTACTGGGCATCATCAACCAGCCGATTACGGGCGAGATGATGATCGGAACCAACGAGGAGACGACTCTGAACGGGCGGGAGGCCAGGATTCGTCCCGTGATATCACTCGCTCGAGCCACGCTGCTGACAACCGACCCCAATCTCATTGACAAGCACGCCGACACCACCAGGTTTGAAGGTCTGCGACAGCAGGTGGCGACCACCCGCACCTGGGGCGACTGTTACGGATACTTGATGGTTGCTTCGGGTCGGGCCGACATAATGCTCGATCCGATCATGAACCCGTGGGATTCAATGCCTCTGATCCCGATCATCCGCGGTGCCGGCGGTGTGATCACCGACTGGCACGGCGATGACCCCGTGGCCGGAAACTCGATAGTCGCGACCACCCCGTCGCTCCACGCGATGGTGATCTCCTGCCTCAATTGAGGTTTCGCTTTTAGACCGGAGGCGTTCCGTCGACCGGGATGATTTCCTGGATCCCGACCTCAGGGTCGAGGGCATCGGCGGCCTCGACGTGTTCCCTGCGGACGCCCATGACGAAAAGAATCGCGTCCAGATAGGGAACAGACAACGAGGTGTCGGCATTGTCGCGGACGAGTTGTTTCGCATTGAATGCAATACCAAGGCCCGCTGCATCGAGCATGTCGAGATCGTTGGCACCATCGCCCACCGCTACCGTCTGTGACAGGGATATTCCTTCGGATCGGGCGAGTTCCCGGATGAAGTCCCCTTTTCGCTTTCTGTCGACGATCTGACCGGTGATTTTCCCCGTGAGGAGCCCGTCTTTGACCTCGAGGGTATTGGCGAGTGCGAAGTCAATCCCCAGATCAGCCGCAAACTGGGTGGTGAACCTGGTGAAACCCGCCGAGACAATGGCGGTTTTCATACCGAGTCGCCGCAGTGTGCGGATGAATGTCCTCGCCCCCGGGGTTGGCTGGATTTCGCTGTTGACCTCATCGAACACTGATTCGGGGAGGCCTGCAAGCATGGAGACACGTTCAATCAAAGCTTCCTGAAAGTCGATCTCACCGGACATGGCCATCGCAGTGAGCCTGCCGACTTCCTCACCAACTCCGGCGCGTTCCGCAAGGAGATCGATGATCTCGCCCTGGATGAGTGTTGAATCGACATCCATGACTACCAACCGCTTCGACCTTCGATCGAGGCTTTCCGGCTGTATCGCAACGTCGATAGGGCTGGCGGCGGCAGCCTCGAGAAGACCTCGCTTGATCGTGGTCGGGTCACCACCGGACACCGCTAACTCATACGAGATCACCGGATAGCGGGAGAGGCGAAAGATCCGGTCGATATTTCCCCCACCATCGGCGATTGCGGACGCCACCGCTCCAAAGTCGTCGGGACCCACCCTCGAACCGATCACGGTCACCACGTGGGCGCTTTTATGCTCGGGATCGGGCGAAGAGTCCATCACATCGAACTCAATGCGGAGATTGTTCTCCCAACCAAAGAACAGAACCTCCGAGATGGTTGTCCTGTCCTCGGCGACCCCGATCAGGATGTTGAGAGTGAGGCGCCCCCTGACGACGATCTGCTCGATGTCATAGATCTCGGCGCCGGTGCGGGCAAAGACCGTCATCAGCCCGGCGGTGATCCCGGGACGGTCATCGGCACTCACCGACACGAGAATGGTTCCTAAAGTTGTCACTCTGGCTCAGAGTATCCATCAAAAGTGCCGGCGGACAATTGGCAACGATGCATGTGTGTGCGACGCGTTAGCATCAGAACACCTGTAAAGAACAAGGATTTATCAGTGTCAGAAAACCCGTATCGACTTCCCCGAAACATCGTCCCCACCCACTACGCACTCCAACTCCAGCCCGACCTCGAATCGTTCACCTTCGACGGGCAGGTCGCCATTTCCCTCGATGTATCCGAACCTATTGCCAGGGTAATCCTCAACACTGCCGAGATCGAGATCGTCGAAGCCAGGATCGGCGAGATCGAGGTCACCGAGATCAGACACGACGACGAATACGAGAGGGCCTATCTCACCCTCGGATCCGAAGTGGCGGCCGGTGAGCACGTACTCGAAATCACCTACACCGGACTGATAAACGACCAGCTCCGGGGGCTATATCGCTCGACCTTCACCGACCCGGACGGAGTCGAACACACCATTGCCACGTCTCAATGTCAGGCGACTGATGCGCGGCGGGTCCTCCCGTGCTGGGACGAGCCCGACTTCAAGGCGACCTTTCAGACGACGATGGTTGTCCCGTTCGACCTCGCCGCTTTCACCAACACATCTGAGGTCTCGCGAACAGAGCTGAGTGACGGACTCGTCGAAGTCGAGTTCGCCCCGACTATGAAGATGTCGACCTACCTGCTGGCATTTGTGGTCGGCGCTTTCGAAGCCACCGACCCGGTCGAGGTGCGTGGTACACCGATCCGGGTGATCGTCCCCAAGGGCAATGTCCATCTCACCGATGTTGCGATGGAGAACGCAATCTTTGCGTTCGAATACCTCACCGATTATTACGACATCCCCTACCCCGCCGACAAGCTCGACCACATCGGTATCCCCGATTTCGCAGCCGGAGCGATGGAGAACCTGGGCTTGATCACCTACCGGGACGCATACCTGGTCATCGACGAAGACAAAGCCAGCCAGGGCGAGCTCCAGAACTCGATCGACGTGATCGGGCACGAAACGGCCCACATGTGGTTCGGCGATCTGGTGACCATGAAGTGGTGGGAGGGGGCGTGGCTCAACGAGGCCTTCGCCAGCTTTATGGACATCAAGACCACTGCAGCCAAGAAGCCTGAGTGGAAGCGGTGGCTCACATTCGCCAACGGCGAAGTGCCGTGGGCCATGGGTACCGACCAACTCGCCTCGACCCGACCCATCGAATTCGAAGTCAACTCGCCAACCGAGGTCGACGCCATGTTCGATTCGATCACATATGGGAAGGGGTCAGCGGTTTTACGCATGGTCGAGCTCTTCATGGGTGAAGAGAATTTCCGCCAGGGGGTCGGCAACTACCTGCGCAAACATGCCTACGGCAACACGGTCACCACCGACTTGTGGGAGGGTCTCGACGGCGCATCGGAATGGCCGATTGGCGAGATAATGGATACCTGGGTGTATCAGCGTGGCTTCCCCCAGATCGACATCGAACAAGTCGACGGTGGGGTCAGATTGAGCCAGCGGCGGTTCCTCGCCATCCCGGACGAGAGCGATTCGACGATCTGGTCGGTCCCGATTCTGCTCCGTGGAGTGGCGGATGGTGAGAGCTTCACCGAGAAGGTGCTGCTCATCAGGGATGAGCAGGTGGTGACGATCGATGGCGAGATCGAGTTCCTGATCGGGAATGCCGGATCGGGCTTCTATCGCACCCGCTACAGCGATGACCTTTTCGGGCGGGTGCTCAGCAACATGACGGCCCTCGACGACCTGGAGCGTTACCAGCTGGTCGCCGACACCTGGTCGATGGTGAAGTCGGGCCAGGTACCAAGCTCGAACTTCCTCGACCTGGTAGGTGCTTACGGTGACGAGACCGAACAGCAGATCTGGTCAATCGTGACCGGGGGTCTTGCAGCGTTGGATCACCATGTCGTATCTGAGGAGGTCCGTCCCGCGTTCCAGGCATTTGTCTCGAAATTGGTCGGCCCGGCGCTGGATCGACTCGGGTGGGATCCCGTGGAAGGTGAAACCGATCTCGACCGGAAGCTACGAGGTGGGCTGATCGCCGTGATGGGAAATGTCGCCGACGACAACACCGTGATCGACCAGGCACGTACCATGGTTGCCCGGGTCTTCGCCGACGAACCGATCGACCCTGAAGTCGGGACCGCGTCGCTCGGCGTGTACGCACATCACGGAGGAGTCACCGAATACGAACGGCTCTGGGAGGAATACAACAAGGCCAAGCTTCCCCTGCTCAAGGTCCGGTATCTCAGGGCCATGGCCGGTGTCCCCAAAGACGAGTTGGTGCGGCGGTCGTTCCACAAGATCGTCGACGGCGACATCCGGACCCAGGACGGGTTTTGGGTGTTCGGGGCGTTGCTCTCGGGCAAGGGAGGCCCATCAGCCTGGGAGGAAGCCCGGACCAATTGGTCGGCGCTCCTCGCCAAGATGCCCGGGATGACCAAACGCCGGGTGATCGAAGGCTTACCCGCACTATCGCAACCTGAGGTCGCAGCCGACGTGAAGGCGTTCTTCGCTGAAACACCGCTTCCCGAAGCGGCTCAGGCGTTGGAACAAAACCTCGAGAACCTCGACGCCAACGTCAAGCTCAGGGAACGCGAGACCGGGGTCGTCGCCGACTACTTCAGCTAGAAACGGAATTGCCCTTTTTCGGGCACAGTTCCGGCCGGGTATTTCCCCAAACAAATGAAAAGCCCCCGGGTTTCCGGGGGCCTTTCTCCGGGTTCTGGTTGAGCTATTTGAGTTCGACGCTGGCTCCGGCCGCCTCGAGGATTTCCTTCGCCTTGTTGGCGGTTTCCTCGTCAACGGCCTCGAGGACGTTGGCCGGGGCCCCGTCAACGAGATCCTTGGCCTCCTTGAGCCCGAGGCTGGTGAGCCCACGGACTTCCTTGATCACCTGGATCTTGGCGCTTCCAGCAGCAGTGAGGACGACATCGAATTCATCCTTCTCCACCACGGCGGCGGCCTCCCCACCAGCGGCGGGGGCAGCGGCCATCGCCATAGGGGCGGCAGCGGTAACTTCGAACTTCTCCTCGAAAACGTCGAGGAATTCCTTGAGTTCGAGGACGGTCATCTCCTCGAACGTGCTTATCAATTCATCAGTGGTCATTTTTGCTTTGGCCATTGATCTATTCCTCCTCGGCCTTGGCGGCCGTTTCGGTCTCTGCAGGCTCGTCCGCGGGAAGGCTGGTCTCCACGACCGGCCCGTCACCGACAAACTCGCCCGACTCCTTTTTGTCCAATAGCTGTCCGAACATCGACGCAGCGTTGCGGGTAAAGGATGCGAACATCCCTGCCGCCGCGTACAGCGGTGACCTTGCGGCACCGGCGAACTTGGCGAGCAACACTTCGCGCGGCTCAATGTCAGCGAGTTTCGAGACTTCCTCGGGGGTGAGGATGGCTCCCGAAAGCACACCTGCTTTGAGCACAAAGACATCATTCGCCTTACCGAAGTCCTTCAGGGCCTTTGCGGTGGCGACCGGATCGGCCTTGGCAAATGCCAGGGCAGTCGGCCCGACGAGATACTCGTCGAGACCGGCGATTCCGGCCTCGTCAGCAGCGCGCTTGGCCAGGGTCATCTTCACGACCTTGTACTCGGCACCACTGTCACGCAGGTTCTTCCGAAGTTCCTGGACCGCTTTTACGGACAGGCCACGGTATTCGGTGAAGAACACCGCTTCGGCGCTCTCCATACTCTTTTTGATGTCGGCAACAGCCTGGACCTTTTCTGGTCTTGGCATTCCGCTCCTCCGAAATTAGGTACAAATAAAACCCCTCGGCATCGGACAAGGGGCTCTTTTGAAGGAGCGACCTACGCTGGCGGGAGGGTTTCCCTTTATGTCGTCGAGTCGTAAACTCACCGACACCGGCGGTCTGGGGCCGAGGTATTGGAGTTGCAGATCGCATCTTAACGGGCGGGCCTGTGAACACCAATCCAGGTAACGTCGAAAGCTGTGAGACAAGGATATGCGGCGGTCGGCGACGCCCGGCTCTTCTATCGCGAGAGCGGTGCGGGAAATCTCGTGATGTTCATCCATGCCGGCGTGGCCGACTCGCGGATGTGGGCTCCCCAAATCGAGGCGGTTCCCGCCGGTTTCCGCTTCGTGGCGTTCGACCAGCGGGGATTTGGCAAGTCGCGCCTTGTCGAAGGTCACTATTCGGACCACCTCGACGCTCTTGCGCTGATGGACCACCTGGGAGCTGAGTCGGCCGTGGTTGTCGGGTGCTCCATGGGCTCGGCGGTCGCAGTGCGGGTCGCCGCCGCGGCTCCGGAGCGAGTGACCGGCTTGGTCCTGGTGGGAGCCGACTCGCCCGGGTTCGAACCATCGCGGTCATACGAATCGCCGGAATGGCCCGCGGCCGTATCGGCATTCGCCGCAGGTGATTTGTCGAGAGTCGCCCAACTCGAGGCCGAGATATGGCTAGCCGGGAGCGGTCGAACGATCGATGAAGTCGACCCCGACCTGGTGGCACTATTCGTCGAAATGGACCTGACCGCACTTGAGACCGAAACCGATCGGGATAAGGCACTACGCCCCGGGCCCGACCTCCTCGATTCTCTGAACGGTTTGGAGTGCCCGATGCTGGTGGTCGTCGGCAGCCACGATCTCCCCACTCTCGTCGAAGCGGCCCACGATCTCGCCAGTAAGTACTCCGGGGAAGATGCTGTGGTGATAACGGACACGGCCCATCTCCCCGGTTTCGAGCGACACGAGGTGTTCAACAGCGTCCTTTTTCCATTTCTGGAGTCCACCGTTACAGGGGTTTGAGACACTCTTTCCAGATTTTCCCTGGACATCTCGACGGTTGAGCGCGACACTAGGAGAGTTGAAATCACGGGGGTCCCTGTGCACCCGGATGGGTTTCCTGACCGCCCCCATCCGCTTGCCGAGACTCTGAATGAGGGCCGCGAAGCCCGAAGGGTGCGATCGGAACCTACCCCGGTCCACAGACGAACCTTTCGGCCTCGTGCGGACGGTAGACCTGGCAAAAACCGGACCCTCTGCCCAAAAGCTGTCCGGCCACCGGGACCCCCGCCTCTCCAACCGTTAATCCTTGATTTGGTCACCGCTTAAGCGATAATCCGCGGCGAAAACTCTTCTCCTGTAACCCACAACCGGGCAGCGCTCCGTCTCAGGGGCATGCTCACCGCGAAAGTTGGCATGAACAACGAGGAAATCTATCGGTCGTACGCCGATGAGCTGACCAGGTACGCAACGGGTTTGGTCGGTCCGTTCGACGCAACCGATGTGGTCACCGATGGTTGCCTCAAAGCCTTCAACGCCAGGAGCTGGCCCGACGTCACCAACCGTAGGGCGTATCTATATAGAGCGGTGTTTTCGGTGGCACAAGACCATCACCGGAGCACGCTGTCCCGCCGTCTTCGTGAGATGAAGACTGCAAAGCCCGAGGCCGTCACCCCCCAATACGTCGATATCGACGTACTGCGGGCGATCGACCGTCTTTCGATTCAGCAGAGGGCAGCCGTGGTCCTCACCTATTGGAATGACCTCCCCCTCGAGGAGGTCGCCGATCGGATGGGGATCAGCACAGGTGCCGTGAAAAGCCACCTGGCCCGTGCCCGCAAACGACTACAGGAGTGGCTGAGATGAACCCAGGCGACGAGAAGAAACTCAAAGACCTGACCGACCGCCTCATGGCGATGTCACCTGAGCCACCCCCTTTCCCCGAGGAGGCAGTTTTGGCCAGTTCAGGTAATCAGACCCGCCGTACCAGCCCGTTCCTGGTGTTTGCCGGGGCAGCCCTGGTTGTCCTACTAGCGATCGGAATTCCGTTCTTACTGTTCGACAATGAGCCCCCGGTGGCGGCCCCCGGAACATCGACGACTACGAGCACGATTCCGGTTGAGACCTCTACGACAACAATTCCCGTGGACACGACCACGACGATTGACGAGCCCATACTGGTGGCGGGCGATGCCATCGTCTACCTCGCACAGACACCCGAAAACTCGTTCCTCGGCAACCCGGCACTGGTGGCCTTCGCCACGCCCGCCTTTGGAGCGCTCGACACGGACCTCACTCTTTACGCATTGCAATTGCTTGCGCCAGTCGACATCCCGATTGCACCACCCGAGGGCTTCTTCAATGCCATACCCGAAGGGGTTGAGATCGTCAGTGCGAGAGTGGCAGAAGGTGCTCCCAACGCACTAATCCTCGAGATGAGTGAGAGCTTCCTCGACGGCTCGGGAACCGGGCTGCTCGGAGACTTCACGATGTTGAACCAGTTGATCTACACGGCGACACAGCACCCCGACATCGACGAGGTGCAGTTCATCGTCAACAACCAACCGGTCACCGAGTTCGGCACCGACGGCCTCGACCTCTCCGGTTCGGTCAATCGTGAGACGTTCAGGGATCAGTTGAACCTCATCAACGTGACCCAACCCGTT
>DATDCF010000049.1:0-5150 GCA_036524475.1 Acidimicrobiia bacterium
ATCGGATTCCTTAGGAGTTTGCTCCGCAAACTCCACCTCGAGGACAACGGTGGGTGTGTCGGCGCCCACCCTCCCCAGCTCCATTAGTCGCTGGGTACTCCCTCCGCACGCGGAGGGAGAGACGAAGGTCGTCGCTGGGTAATCCCTCCTGAAGGAGGAAGGGAACTACGACGCCATCTACCCCCAGTTCGGTGGGCGTTTTTCTTGGAACGCGGAAATTCCCTCTATGACGTCTTCGGTCATTGCGATCTCCGTTAGTCCGGTCTGGAGACGGTCGAGAGCCACATCGAAGGGAAGGTCGGCCATTGCCGCGAATGCATCCCTTCCGATCAAGTAGCTGGAAGGACTCGAAGTGATCAGACTCGCCACCACTTCGTCGACAGCGGTGTCGAGTTGGTGTCTCGGAACAACCCGGGATACAGCGCCCAACCGTTGCGCCTCCTCGGCATCGATGAGCCTCCCGGTCAGCATCATCTCCAATACCGCCTTTCGGGGCATTGACCGGACGAGCACCGCTGAAATCATCATCGGCCACAATCCCATCTTTACCTCGGTGGTCCCCAATTTGGCGTCGTCGACACAGATCGTGATGTCACAGGCCACCGCCAATCCAAAGCCCCCGGCGAGAGCGTGTCCGTTGACCCGGGCGACCGTTGGCTTGCCACCCCGGGCCATAAGGCGAAAGAGGTCGGCGAAGGCCCCGCGTTCGTTGTGCCGGCCAAGCGGGTTGTCGACAAACCCGGCCGAGAGGTCCCCGCCAGCCGAAAATGCCTTATCGCCGGCACCCGTGAAGACCAACACCCGCACCCCGGGATCATCCATGGCTTTCCGGGTCGCTGCCACCAGCTCTCCCATCACCTCCGTCGACAGAGGGTTGCGGCGTTCCGGCTCGTTTAGTGTGATAGTCGCCCTTCCGGACCCGGTTTCGTACAAAATCATCAAGTTTCTCCGCTGTTGCCTTCCGGTGTCTGGCCATCGCTATTACCGTCGGTACCCATGCTATGGCTCGCGCTCGTTCTCTTCCTGGCACTGGCCACCGCGATGTTACGCGGCGGTCGTTTGACCAATCTTGGCGACATCGAGATGAAGGCGTGGTGGCTCCTGGTGGTCGGCTTCGGACTTCAGGCGGCCACCAGGTTCCTCCCCGACACCGCGTGGGCCGAAACGGCCGGTTTGATCATGGTTCTCGGATCCTTCTTCTTGCTCATGATCCTCGTGGTTGTCAACAGGAATCGCCCGGGAATGTGGTTGGCGGGTGTCGGTGTCTTGATGAACTTCACCGTCATCTCCCTCAACGGCGGCATGCCGGTACTGGCCGAGGCAGCGCAGGTCGCCAGTGGATTCACCGAATCGACGCCAGACATCGTCGGGTCGTTCAAGCATGTCGTAATGGACGAGACCACCTTGCTGACCGCCTTTGCCGATGTCATTCCGATTCGAATGGCGGGCCACGGCCAGGTGATCAGTCTCGGAGATGTATTTCTCGCGGTGGGACTCGGACGTTTCCTCGAGTACGAGCTCCGTAAGCCGCGCCGATATTTCAAACATGGCGCTCAGGCCGAGGCAGGCTCAGCCCACTAGATCACGAGTTCGGCCGATGACTCCACGGGCGGTGAGGATGCGGCGCAACGAAGTGACCACCGCGGGGTCGAATTCGTAGGCCGTCCCTGCATGGAGATGCTCCAGGGCCTGCAGTGGTGAACGCCGATCGCTGTAGACCTGCCAGTCGTAGGCAGCGGCAACCTTGATAATCCGGGAGACCATCGAGACATCGGGGTCCGACTCCTCCCCTGGCCTGCGAAACGGCTCATATTGATTGCGGACATCTCCGGCCACTCGGTCGAGGTAGGGGGCTTCGGCGATTATTTCGGCACTCCACCTGGCGATGTCATCGGGTGTGTAGCCCATCTTGAGGATCTGGGGCTCATTGAGGCTCACCCGCCCGATGTCATGCATCAACCCGGCGAATTCGATGTGCTCCACCTGCAACGGACCCAAGCCCATCTCCTTGGCTATCGACGACGCGATCTCGGTGGTCCGGTCGGCGTGGCCATTTACTCCGAGACCCGACACCTCAGGAATCCGGGCGAGGGCGCGGATCGTTTGCTTATAGGTGACTTTGGTCTCCTGGAACCTGGCGAAAGCGCTGTGAGCGAACGAGTACGGGAGCAGGGCGATCGGTAGAGCCCACCACTTCAGCGCGGGGAACAACTCACCAAAGAGAGCGCCGGTGAGAGTCAGACCCATGAAGACGTTGAGATCATGGAGCAACGCCCGTGCCAGATACGTCCTGGAGAGCTCACGTGGGCCCAGGATGAACAGGGCACGCATCAACACTTCGACCGCCAGCCAGGCAATCAAAGCAACGGCGAATGGAAGGAGGTCTTCCCAACCGCCTTCAAAACTCTCGAAGACACCCACCCGCATCGATGAGTAGACCACCGCGTAGGTGACGTAGCCGGCGAAACGGCGCACCATTGTGGGGAGTAGATCGGCGTGGGTCTCGCCACGGGAGAGTCGCATCGCCCACACGGCGGCAAGGCCCACTCCGTAGGTCACGATGGTGCCGGCGAGGTCGACCCCACCCAGGGGAGTCACCAAAACCAGGGGCATCGCCGCCGCAACTGCCAACCCTGTGGTGAACCTGTTTCCTGAATTTGAGGTGGCCACCCCGATTAGAGAGCCGATCACAAGGGCTGTCACCCCGACGATGAGTGCCAGCGGGTCGGATGTCGCCGACGGATAGGCGAGGATCCCCGCTCCCGCAGCGACGAATGGAAACATCCAGGAGAAGACGACGACCGTGCGCTCGTTCCAATCAGCCACGAAGTGTCAACTCCGGCTCTTCGGCGAGACGCCGTGCCATCTCCTCGTCATTGACATGTGGCGCACCCCACCGTCGGCCCGTCTTATTGAGGGCACGTTCGAATGCATCGACCACGTCGGGATGGAATTGCCCCCCGGAGTGCCGACGCAACTCGCCAAGGGCATATTGTTGGGACAGGGCCATTCGATACGAGCGAGCAGATGTCATTGCGTCGAACGAATCGGCTACCGCCACGATGCACGCTTCCAGACTCGGTGCCTTGCCCTCGACGTGGCCTATCCCACCGTACCCGTTGCCGTCGAAGTGACTGTGGTGGCCGGACGCGATCTCAACCATTGGTTGGAGGAAATCGACCTCGGCGAGAATCTCCTCGACGAGATGGGCATGCTCTTTCATGATCTCGTACTCATCGTCTTCGAGACGGCCTCGCTTCCGGATCAGTTCGGTGGGAACGGCAAGTTTGCCCAGGTCGTGGATAAGAGCGGCCCAGCGGATTTCTTCGAGCTGGGTCCCGGTAAACCCGAGCTCCTCGCCGATCAATTGGGCGAAGTAGGCAACGCGCTCGGTGTGTCCTCTGGTGTACATGTCCTTCGCCTCCAGGGTCTTGACGAAGCCACGGAGTGACCCGATGTGGGAGTCGCGGAGTTGCCCAAAGGCGTACAACGACATGTGGCCGATCGCATACACCCCGACGATGAGGACCAGAATGGCGGGTCGGTCGGCAATCAGATATGCGGCCCCGATCAGACCGCCAAGCAGCGCCATCGTCACCTGGCCGCCGAAGAGGACGCCCATCTTGGACCAGGGTTCCAGGTTGTCGTTGCCAAAAACGATGCGGACTGCCCGTCGAATCAGAAGGGTTTGTACCGTCACATAGGCGAGACCGGCAATCGAAGAGGCAACGGCCACCCGAAGCAACGATTCCGTGGTGGCCCCGGATAGGTGGCCGAGATTGGCATCGAGAAAGAACCCGGCAACCGCACCTGCGAGAGCAAGCTGTCCGAAGTTGGCCAGGGGTTGGAACCAACGCCGTTCCTTGATGTCGGTTGGTGTGACGCTGCCGACAGCGGCCATCAGGGCCATCGCGAACATTGCATCGGAACCGGGGGTGATGGCGAAGATCACCCCGGCCGTCATGATCACCATGATCCCTGACGACTGGAGCAGGCGATCGTTGACCTCGACCGCAAAAAACTCCAACAACATGTATAGGCCGGCAAAAGGAATCCAGATACCCCAGTTTGGGGGCTCGGAGAAAAAGGCGGTGACAATAAGCACGACCAAGCCCATGAGGGCGTAGGGAATGGCCACACGGAGCCTGCGTCGCACCGTGGGGCGTAGATGGCCGAACCATCCCCCGTACCGCCGTTTTAGTTTCTTTTCCATTGGATAGCTCCGACATGTTGTCAGATGTGTGGGTAAAGCCGGCGTCTTTCAACTCAGCCGATTCTTGAATTAGCCGTGTAGGCCAAACAATCTCCTTGAGGGAGACGAACCATCGGTTGGACAAATCGTGTCTTCATTGCTTGGACGCTCACCTGCGTTTTTTGACTTCACCGACCTTGGGGGACTGGTGACCTAAATCCGCTCCGCTGTGGTTTTGATGATCGTTTACTTGCATTGAGACTGATATCGGACGCCGACATTTACCCACTCTGCTCCCGATCGCTCGGGAACCCTTTTACATGTCAAAAGGCCCCTGACTTCGCCCGCTGGTGATGCAGAACTGACGATCCGATGATCGTTATCGCCCTCCAACCCAAAGGAAAAGCTCCAGCACTGGAGAATCTAGACCCTGTGGATAACCAACACAAGGGGAATCTGGCACCTATTGCCGTCTCAACGTCGGCATTAGGGGTAACCTCGCGGCAAGTGGACGTAGTAGCACTCCAGGAAAAGATCGGTCGGATCGATGGGGTCGAAGCGGCGAGGGTGGTAGCTGGCAACGGCCAGATCGAAGAGATCCATGTTCTTGCGCGCCGGAATAAGGCGCCCAAGCAACTGGTTCGCGACGTCCAGTCCCTGAGCCAGGCTCTTTTTGGCGAAGACATCGACCGCCGCATCGTCTCGGTAGTCCAGCTCGCCGACAGCGATCTCGATGGTGGTCTCCGACCGGCGCTGGTCGACATTTCTGAGACCCTCGACGGTTCCCGCGCTGAAATCGTGGTCAAATTGCGCTGGAAGGACTCGGTTTTTTCCGGTACCAGTGGCGGCGCCGCATCGACGGCAACACGAGCGCGCCAGATCGCTGAGGCAACCATCGACGCTGTGCGTCAGGGCATCCACCCCGACGCCGCCCTGGCGGTGAGCTCGATGGTCATCC
>DATDCF010000050.1:0-4114 GCA_036524475.1 Acidimicrobiia bacterium
CACCCGGATGGAACTGAATCTTCCCAGTCTCGAGGTCGACCTGCCGGTGGAAGGTGTTGGATACCTGAGGATCCCGGACTTTGACTTCGACATCCCAATGATCGTTGAAAGCGCGCTCGAGTCGCTCCACGCGATCGGACCGGGGACAATCGTCATCGACCTTCGCGACAATCCCGGTGGATATATCGACGCTGTGCTCGACGTCGCGTCCGAGTTCATCTCGGATGGAATCGTCCTCGAGACCACCGGACCCGACCAGGACTTTCAATATGCAAGCCGTGGAGGCGCCACGGCGACGGCGGAGCGGTTGATCGTGTTGGTGAACGGTGGAACGGCGTCGGCGGCGGAGATCCTCGCCGGAGCTCTACGAGACCGTCGAGACGCAGTGATCCTGGGCCAACCCACCTTTGGTAAGAACGCAGTGCAGATACCATTCCCTCTAAGAAATGGTGGGGAATTTCATGTGGCGGTTGCCCACTGGAACACCCCGAACGGTACTTCGGTTGTTGACACCGGTCTTATTCCCGACCGGCTCGTCGAATTCCCCGAAAATCCGACAATCGAAGAGCTGGTCGTATTCGCACTGCAAAACTCATGATGAAACACCGACTAACCCCCCTCCTGATTGGTATCACCATTTTTCTGGCCGCATGTGTCCCGGCCTCGTCATCGTCCTCGACGACCGAACCTCTGGACCCGCCCGATTCATCATCGACCCCGGGATCCGCAACGACGGGCTCGACGGTGATCGAAGGTGGCCGGGCAATCGAGACGGTGGGATGCGAGGATCCCCCTGAGGACGTCGCCATAGTCTGTGAGGTCTTTGACCTGATTCAAGAGCGCTACGTTGACGAGATCTCCGACGCCACTCTTGCCGAATCCGCTGAATTGGCAGTTTCCGACCTCGACGGCTCCACATCCGACTCCGATCTGACATGCCCGTTGCCGTCTTCAGCTTTCGAGGCTGCCTGCCTTGCTCTTGCCGATGAGGCAGAGAGCACCTTGGAGGGGGCTGAAGCCATGGTGCGGGGTATGGCCGCAGCGCTCGACCCCAACTCGCTCTATCTCGACGAAGAATCTGTGGCCCTCATCGAGGAGGAGCAGGAGGGCCAGATAGAAGGCATTGGCGCGCTGGTGACAGCGGAGGACTCTGCTATCACCGAGGGAAACTCCCAATGCTCCACCATCTCAGCGACTTGTGAGCTGATCATCGTCTCCACGATCAGCGACAGCCCGGCCGAGGCGGCCGGTATCCAGGAAGAAGATCGGATCGTTGGAGTCGACGGCGAGGACATAAGGGGTTGGACTCTCGATGAGGTGACAGCCACCGTCCGCGGACCGGCAGGAACCGACGTCCTCCTGACGGTAGAGCGGGCCGATGAGACCTTCGATGTTTCGATTACCCGCGCCGCGGTGGTAATCCCGGTGGTCGATAGTGCTGTTTACGACGGAATCGGTTACGTAAAGCTCAATCTCTTCAGCGAGAACGCCGACGAACAGCTCGAGACCGCCCTCGACGAGCTAATCCGCCAGAATCCGAGTGAAATAGTCCTCGACCTAAGCGACAACCCGGGAGGTCTCCTCGACACATCGATCGAGATCGTCTCGATGTTCCTTGCCGACGGCGAGGTGGTTATCACCGAGGGGCCTAACGACAACCGTCGATTTGATGTAAGCGGAAACATCGTCGTGCCCGAATCACTGCCCATGACCGTCATCGTCAATGGAGGCTCGGCATCGGCGTCTGAAGTGGTGTCAGCCGTCCTTCAGGAGCGGGGCCGGGCAACGGTGGTCGGCGAGAACTCCTTTGGAAAGAACACCGTTCAACAGAGATTCTCACTATCCAACGGCGGAGCATTCAAGGTGACCATCGCCCGGTGGCTGACGCCGGGGGGCGTTGACTTCGGCGACGGTGGCGTCACGCCCGACGTCGAACAGGAATTCGCTCCCGAACTCGATCAGGAAGCCATCGCCCTACTGGCGGCCTCGTTGAACTGACAAGTCCCTTTCGGACCTCTTGAGCCTATCCCAACCCGGGATACGCCAGTCCGGTGTTGGCGTGGCAGTCGTAGCCATGTGGATTCTTGGCCAGGTACTGCTGGTGATAGTCCTCGGCGAAGTAGTAGTCACCCAGTGGCGCTATCTCGGTCGTGATCGCACCGTAACCATCGGCTGAAACCACCTCCTGGTAGATGTCTTGAGATCGTTTCGCCTGGTCGAGCTGTTCATCGGTAGTCGTGTAGATGGCCGATCGGTATTGAGAGCCGATGTCATTGCCCTGCTGCATTCCCTGTGTCGGGTCGTGGGTTTCCCAGAAGACCTTGAGCAGCTGGTCGTAGGAGATCTCGGCCGGTCGGTAAACGACCATCACGGCTTCTGTGTGGCCGGTGCGGCCGGTGCAGACCTCCTCATAAGACGGATTAGGCGTGTAGCCACCGGCGTAGCCAGCCGACGTGGTGTAAATCCCGGGTAGTTGCCAGAACCTCCGCTCGGCCCCCCAGAAACAACCCATCCCGAAAACAGCCACCCGGGTGTCGTCAGGAAACGGGCCTTCCAGCGGATTTCCGTTGACATAGTGGGCGTCGTGGACTTCCACCGCCCGATCCCTGCCGGGTAGGGCCGAACCGGGCTCAGGCATTTGTGACTTTCTGCTTCCAAACATCGAAACCTCCTGGATCTAATTAAACACTCAATGGGGTCAATTGTCCTTAAAAACCGTTCGACCCTAGATGGCACCTGAGATCCTGGTCGGACGGATCTTGATGATGACCCGTTCGTCACCGTCACGGTGATACGGGTATCGATCCCTGTCGATGTACTTCTTGGCCATCCGGGAAATGAAATCGATATTGGGATCGGACTCGATTTCATCGAGCTCGCCACGAATCTCGATATACCGGTAGTCGTTCTCCGGATCCATAATCGACATCGAGATCCTCTTGTCGCGGTGCAGATTTCGGTACTTCTGTCTCGTCTTGGTGAGACTGAATTTGATATGGGTTCCATCCCACTCAAACCAAACCGGGCTTGATTGCGGTTCGCCGCCGGGGCCGATCGTGGCAATGTGGGCGAACGACCTGGTTTCCCACGAGACCAGATCACGGAGTGAGGCGGGGATTGTGAATTCTTCTTCGTTTTCTTCCATCGATCGTTCCAACAAAACTCCACGTCACGGCATTCCAATTCCCCTCAATCCGCGATCGGATTAGCCTTACCAGTTCTACATGAGGCCATACCGCGCCCTTCCCTTCGCTCTCGCCACACTTCTGGTCTTCTCCGTCGCGTTTCTCGGCGGAACCGGTGCGCGCGCCCAAACGGTCGAAGATGCGGAGGAAGCCGCACAATCAGCGGGGACTCAGGTCGAGGCCGCGCAGGGCCTCGTCGATGTAGCTGTTGCGAACAGGGAAGCAATCGAGCTCGACCTGGTGGAATCGATTGCCCGGGTCAACCAACTCGCCGGCGAGCTATCCAGTCTTTCTGTGGGTCTCGATCGGATCGTCGAGAAACTCCAATTCGCCGACGCTGAACTCGAAGGAATCTCGGTCGACATCGAGGCCCGCGCTGTGGATGCCTACATGAGTGCCCTCGGAGGAACGCGAATGACGGTGGTCAATTCGGGCAGCGTCGAGGAGGCGATGGTCACAGGCCTGGTGGTGAGTGACCTGATCAGCTCGGATCAAGAAGCTATCGATTCGCTGGTGAATCAAAAGAAGAGTCTCGAACAGCTCCAGCAAGATCTGGCCCGACAGCAAGAAGCCGTCGCCGCCAAGAAGGCAGAATTCGACAGCGAGAACCAACGCCTCGCCAATTTGATGGCTCAGGCGAACAGCGACGTCGCCGATGCAATGCGGGAGGCCAATCTCGCGGATGAGCAACACCGGGCGGCGTTGGCCGGCATCGAGGCCGCACAGGCCAAAGCGGCCGCCGCCGAGAGACAGGACGAGAACGAGCCGTCACCAACGACCCAACCACCGACGACCTCACCCGGGGGCAGTTCGCCAACCACGACAACCGCGACCGTGTCCACAACCGCGCCCGGAGGGGGCGGCTACCCGTGGACTCCACCACCCGTCGTCGAGCAATGGCGGGGATTGGTTTCACAGCATTTCCCGGC
>DATDCF010000051.1:0-2992 GCA_036524475.1 Acidimicrobiia bacterium
CGAGTCCGGGACCTCCGCGGTCGGAGGCAGGCCCCATCAGGTGATCGACGTCGACTCGCTCGAGACCAGGTCCGGTCCGACCTCCCCCTACCGTCGGATCGGCAACTGGCTGCGTTCCCGTGTCGTATCGGCTTTCGCCGATGGAGATGAATCGATGGCATTGCTTGCCGGATTCCTCGTGGGTGACGTTTCCGGAGTGACCCCGGCCACTCAGGACGCGATGAAGCTCGCCGGGCTGTCCCACTTTGTTGCGGTGAGCGGGAGCAACGTGGCCATTTATCTGGGCCTGGTAGCGCTGGTGGCTGCACCGCTCGGAGTCGGCGTGCGGCGACGCGCAGTAGTCGGGCTGTTTTCCCTGCCGATTTTTGTCGTGGCGACGAGATTTGAAGCTTCGGTGATCCGGGCTTCGGTGATGGCTGGAATCGTCCTCGTCAGCAGGATCCTGGATATCGGTCTCGAGTTCTGGCAGGTTTTGTCGCTGGCCATATTCGGGCTCCTGGTGTTCGATCCGTGGTTGATCCGGAATATCGGGTTTCAGCTGTCCGCAGCTGCCACCGCAGGGGTTGTCATTGGTGCGCGCTGGCCCGGGATTCGGACCTGGGTCGGGCGAGCAGCAGCCGTAACGGTCGGCGCCCAGCTGGCCGTTGCCCCGATTCTCCTCGTCCACTTCGGAAGCCTTCCCTTGCTGTCACCGTTGAGCAACCTGGTTGCCGCCCCACTTGTTTCCGGTGCGACGCTGGCCGCAGTCCCGGGGGTTTTGGGTTCTCAGCTCAGCATGGGCCTGGCCGCTTCGATCGCCGGCATTGTCATCCAGATCGCACATACGGCGGCGGCGTGGCCCCAGATTGGTTGGCTCGGGCTTGTCGGAGTCCTCGCCGGAGGGGGAACAGGCCGATGGTTTTGGAGTCGATCACCTGAGTACGTAGCGGTCGTCGCCGCGGCTCTCGCTCTGTTGTTGTTGGTTCCCGCCGGTGGTCAACCGGTGCCGGGATCGGTGGTCGTCCTCGACGTTGGCCAGGGCGATGCCATTTTGATCTCGGGGGGCGGAGGCCAATTTGCCCTGGTTGACGGTGGCCCCGACGAGGTGGTGCTACTGGATAGATTGCGTGAGTTCGGCATCAGCGAACTCGACCTTGTGGTGGTCACCCATGGCGACGCCGACCACGTGTCCGGGCTCTCCGGACTGTTCGGGCGGATTCCGGTCGGGCAGATTTGGGAGATGACAGAGCCTCACCGAACTCCGGCATCGGATCATTTCTTCGACCTGGTTGCCAGATACCAGACCCCCGTCGCTGCACCGCCGGTTGGAGAACCCGTCCAATTCGGCGACCTGACTTTGCGAGTTGTCGGACCGGAAAGGCGGTACCAATCACCCAACGACCAATCAATTGTGTTGTTGGTGTCAGGTTCGCTACGTTCGATCCTTCTCACAGGTGACATCGAGGCAGTTGCACAAGAGGAGTTACCAGCGTTGCATTATGAGGTCCTCAAGGTGCCCCATCATGGCGGTGGGACCTCCGACCGGGAATGGATCTCGAGTACTGGTGCCGGTATGGCGCTCATTTCGGTCGGCGAGAACCGATTTGGCCATCCGGTACCGTGGGTGGTCGACGCGCTGGAGGCCTCCGGCGCAATTGTTGACAGGACTGATGTGTCCGGGTCAATCATTGTCCCCCTAAACGATTGATCGATGCTTGACTCCGACCAATGGCTTCAGCGATTCAATTCGGCGAACGTTCTCTGGATTTGGGTGGGGTCACTCATGTCATGGGTGTCATCAACGTCTCACCGGATTCGAAGAACATTCACACCGTGGCGTCGTCGGTCGAAGAGGCGTTGGCCATGGCGGACGACTACCGCCGATGGGGTGCGTCGCTCATCGATCTGGGTGGACAGTCGTCTCACTTCGACAACGAAACCATTGCGGCCGAAGCCGAGATTTCGCGCGTCGTTCCTGTTATTGAAGCCCTGGTTGCCGAGGAACACATCGTTGCCATCGACACCTGGAAGGCCGGGGTCGCCAGCGCCGCACTCGAATCCGGTGCGCACATCGTGAACGACACGGGTGGGCTCGCAGATCCGGCAATGAGGTCTGCGATCCTTGAGTTCGGCGCCGCGGCGATTCTCGTCCACATCGAGGCATCAAACCCTCACGAAGTTGGAGAGGTCGAGATCCGGTCCGACAAGGCTGCAGCCACCGCCGTCGCCTTTGCCGGCCGCATCCGGGAGCTGGAGGGAGAAGGGATTTCCAATCTGATCCTCGACCCCGGAATCGCCCTCAATTATCGGGGCAACTACGAGGATTACACCCGAATGCAGTTGGAGGTGATAGCGGACTCCGATCGAATTCAATCACTTGGTAAGCCGCTGCTTATCCCCGTCCCCAGAAAACGAGACTTCCACCGGATGGTCGCCTATATCGCCCTCGCCCTCGAACACAAGGCCGACATGATCAGAGTCCACGACGTCGCCGTCGCATGCGACGTCGCCCGACTCTTCGGAAGGGGCCGATCAATCGGTCCCGGTTAGCCGTTACGCTGAGATTGTGCCGATCCTTCTAGTCACCGCTCCCTCAAATGTCGGGCCGGGTGAGCGCAAACAAATGCTCGACGCAGCACGCGCCTTCTTTGTCAAGGGTGGGGTGGAGATCTCCGAGGTTGTCCGCATCGACGTACCCGGTCGTGGCGCCGGGGAAGCGGGAGACGGACTGCTCCGCGGCGAACTCGAATCGATGGTGCCGTTGCTGCAGTCGGGCTCTCTGTTCGGCGAGGCGTCGGGTCTCGAATTGGTGGACGCCCAAAATCTCCAGGTCGCCGAGATCGACATCTTCGACGAGCTGGTCAGGTCGGCCGATCTGACGTCTGTCCATGTCGTGGCGCTCGTTGCCGGCTCCCCTGGCAAAAAGCTGGCTTCGACCTTTGCGGACCTGGGCAGCAAGGTATCGATTTCCAAGATGTGGGAGCGTCAGGCCGGTGAGTGGCTGACTAGCGAG
>DATDCF010000052.1:0-9391 GCA_036524475.1 Acidimicrobiia bacterium
ACCGACTGGGTCGAGACCATTTTTGGTGCAATCGTTCTTCTGTTTCCCGCCGTGCTCGGCGCCACCGTGAGGTTCAGGACCGGCGCCCGGGCTCAAGAGCTGGACAGGATTCGTCTTCGAGAAAGAGAACAACTGGCACGAGAGTTGCACGACACGGTTGCACATCATGTCTCGGCCATTGCGATTCAAGCCCAGGCCGGTCAAACCCTGGCGGATACCGACCCGGGGGCGCCGTTGAGGGCATTGCAAATCGTTGAACAGGAGGCGTCGCGGACTCTGTTCGAAATGCGAACCATGGTCGGCGCCCTCCGCGATGATGAGGAACTCGATCTTGCACCACAGCGGGGCATCGTCGACATCGAGCAACTTGCGGTCAATAACCGCCACGGGCCGGGATTGAGTGTGGTTCGCGAGGGGGACCTCGACGATTTGGGGCAGTCTCTTGAGGCGGCGCTTTATCGATTGGCCCAGGAATCGGTCACCAACGCAACCCGCCATGCTCGCAACGCCAGTCTGGTGCGCGTGGTGGTCTCCGGGAGTGACGACCACGTCCGCCTCCGGGTGAGCGACGACGGAGAACCTGTGGCCGTGGCAAGATCGCAACCCGGGTACGGGTTAGTGGGGATGCAGGAGCGGGTAAAGCTCCTCGGTGGCACCATCGAGGTCGGCCCAGGAGCCGATCGGGGTTGGGTCGTGGCTATCGAGCTACCCAGGAGGACATCGTCGTGACGATTCGAGTGCTCGTTGCAGATGATCAAGACCTGGTCCGGACCGGTTTGCAAATGATCCTCGACGCCCAGGACGGAATCGAAGTCGTAGCGACGGCGTCGACCGGAAAGGAAGCAGTGGAACTGGCAAGGCGACTGCGACCCGATGTCTGTCTGTTGGACATCCGCATGCCCGTAATGGACGGCCTCGAAGCAACCCGCCTGTTGGCCGGGCCGGACGTTCAGGATCCGTTGGCCGTGGTCGTAATCACCACATTCGACCTCGATGAATATGTCTATGGCGCCCTCAAGGCGGGTGCGCGCGGGTTCCTGCTCAAGGATGCCGGTCCCCAGTTGCTGACCCAGGCAGTACATGCCGCGGCTAATGGCGATGCGCTCATCGCCCCGGTGATAACTTCCCGTTTGCTCAAGGAATTCGCCCGCAATCAATCAACTCGGGCTCCGGTGCAACCAATCGATTCGCTCACCAATCGCGAAGAGGAGGTACTCCTCACTGTGGCCCGCGGGAAAACCAACGCCGAGATTGCAGAGGAGCTGTTCATCAGCGTGAGCACGGTCAAGGCCCACCTCTCCAGTCTGATGACAAAGATCGGTGCTCGAAACCGTGTCGAAATCGCCATTTGGGCCTACGAAACCGACCGCGTCCAGTCTTAAAGGAGACCCAACCCGCGCAGCTTCTCGTAGTCTCCGACCGTATTGATGTTCAGGAGTGTCGGAGCTTCGCCGGACGGAACCATCACCGCAGCGAAACCCAACTCGGCCCACAGGGAGTGGAGGTCGAGATGCCCATCATCGAGCGCAGATCGGACCATTGGGAGAGCGGTGGACCCGATTCGGACGGGGAGGGTCTCCATCCGGTCTGACCCTTCGATCCCCAAAATGGTCACCGCAGATCCTTGCGTAGTGGCGAGTCGTCGGAGCAGACCCGTTGTGAGCAGAGGCATATCTACGGGGCACACCAGATACTCGGTGTCCCTACCGGACGCCAGCAGTGCCTCGATTCCGCCAAGAGGCCCGGTTCCGCGACGTAGGTCGGGAATTCGTCGGAAGTCGGACTCAGCGGAACCGACGACGACTACTTCCCGACACACCTGCTCCAACCGCCCGGCTACCGATTCGAGAAATGTGGCACCGTTGCTCAGGGTGAGTTGGTGCTTGGGAGATCCGAACCGGGTACTTTGTCCGCCCGCAAGGACTGCCCCGGTATGGGACCACTTGCCATCAATCAAGGAAAGGTCCGAACGAAACGAGCATCGTGGCCAAGAGGGTCCTTTCGTTTCTCTGGATACAGCTACGGCAGCGAATGAGGTCGTCGACACCATCGCGCCGACAGCGCGCTGCTCCCGGCCAACGGTACTCTGCCGCCATGCCTGCTAGCCATGCTGACTTCGTTTTCGTCAACGGTCGGATCTTTACATCGGATCGGTCGATGCCCTTTGCTGATTCGGTCGGGGTGAAGGACGACATTGTGATCTCGGTCGGCGATGTCGATCAGTTTGTGGGTCCGAAAACGGAGGTCGTCGAACTCGATGGTGCCCTGCTCACCCCGGGCTTTATCGACGCACATGTCCACGTCACGACGAGTGGCCTCGACAAGCTGCGGGTTTCGTTTGACGATTGCCTCGACGCCGCGGATGCACTGGCGTCGATCGGTCGCTATGCCGCCGAGAATCCGGACGCGCCCTGGATCATCGGCTCCGGATGGTCGCAAGCCTGGTTCGAACGGGGATGCCCATCGGCAGAGGTGCTCGACCGAGTCGTCGCGGACCGTCCGGTACTGGTTTGGAACCGGGACGGCCATGGTGCTTGGGCCAACTCTGCCGCTCTCGCCCTCGCAGGTATCAGTGGCCTCACCAGCGACCCGGTGGACGGGCGGATCGAGCGACTCGCCGACGGATCGCCGCAAGGCACCCTCCACGAGGGCGCGGTGCAGCTTGTCGAGAAGCACGCACCGGAAGACACCGTCGACGAATTTGTCAGCGGTCTTCTCCGGGGTCAGGAAGAGATGTTCCGCTATGGAATCACCGGTTGGCAGGAGGCATCGGTGATCCCGCCGGTGCAGGAGGCGTACCTCCGTGTCGCCGGAAGCGGTCGGTTGATCGGCGACGCTGTGGGCGCCCTGTGGTGGGACCGACACCGTGGTATGGAACAGGTTGATGATCTGTTGGAGCGTCGGTCCAGATCGGCGCCGGGGTTTCGCCCGACCACGGTGAAACTGATGCTCGACGGTGTGGCTGAGAACTACACGGCCTCGCTGCTCGATTCATATCTCGATGGTGCGGGTTCGATGACAGGAAACACCGGGGTTGATTTCATCGACCCTGACGAACTGACGCAGATCGTGTCTGTGCTCGACACTCATGGCTTCCAGTGCCATTTCCATTGTCTCGGTGATCGCGCGGTCCGTAGTGCTTTGGATGCCGTGGAGGCAGCCCTCGACGTCAATGGGCTAAACGACAATCGTCATCATCTCGCCCACCTCCAGTTCGTCCATCCCGACGATCTTCCCCGGTTTGCCCGCTTGCATGCGGTCGCCAATGCCCAGCCGCTGTGGGCCTGCGCCGACGAGTACCAGCTCGAACTGACCAAGCCATATGTGAGCGCCGAGAGATTTGGCTGGCAGTATCCGTTCGGATCTTTACTTTCAAATGGGGCGACCCTGGCCATGGGTAGTGACTGGAATGTCTCCACGGCAAATGTGATGGAGGAGATCGCCGTTGCCATCATTAGGCGAAGCTCCGACGATGGGGAATCGTTGGGTTTGCCCGAGGCGATCAGCCCGGAGAGCGCCCTGACCGCATTCACGATGGGTTCGGCTTTCGTCAATCATGTCGAAACGACGAGGGGTTCACTTGTCGTCGGTAAAAAGGCCGACCTGGCAGTGTTTGACCGCGATCCTTTTCCGGATGGATCATTCCGGGAGACGAAGGTCAACCTCACAATGGTGGAAGGAGTGATTGTCTACGAGTCCTGACTCCGCCGTCTTCTTCCCGGAGCGTTTCGTCGCCGGAGGCGACGCTCTGGCACACCAGGCCGATGGCCGCATCGCATTTATTCGGGGCGGAGTTCCCGGCGATGTGGTCGTGGCCAGGGCTGAGAGGGTCGGAAGCGACTGGTCGAGGTTTGTCGTCGACGAAGTGCGCAGGCCGTCGCCCGATCGGGTGGTTCCACCTTGCCAACAGAGACGTGATGGCTGCGGTGGATGTGATTGGCAACATGTCGACCCACGACTGCAGCTCCGTTCCAAAGTCGAGATTGTTCGAGACGCGATGAGACGAACGGCCAATCTTCCCGATGCCGACATCCGGGAGGGAGAAAGCGTAGGGCATGAGGGATACCGAACCACGGTGCGGGTGATCGGCGATGCTCAAGGGGTTCCGTCATTCCGTCTCGAGCGGTCACACGACCTGATCGGAGCGCACCCGTGCTTGGTGTCGCATCCTCTGCTCCATCCCATCCTGGCATCGGCGCGACTCACCCCGGGATTGGAGATGGTTCTGCGGGTCTCGGTGGCATCGGGCGAGGCAACCGCATCATGGAATCCCAAACAGGGTGATGTATCCGGATTGCACGACCATGTCAGAACGGGGCCGGATGCACGCCTGACCGAGTCGGTGTCGGGATATTCGTTCCGGGTGTCATCGCGATCGTTTTTTCAGAGCGGCCCTGAGGCGGCCCAACTCCTCGTCACGTCAGTGGGTCAACTCATTCCGGAGCTCGAAGATGCCGACATCGTGCTCGATGCCTATGCCGGCATTGGGCTCTTCGCCCTCGCCGCAACCTCAGAAAAGAGCCGCCTGATCGTCCTCGAGTCGTCCCCGTTCGCCATCTCCGATGCGCAGGTGAACCTCAAAAGCCGGATCAGCCATATCGAGCGGGTGGATGTCGGCAGGTGGCGATATCAATTGGAGCGGAATGTGGATGTGGCGATTGCGGACCCCGCTCGCCAGGGTCTTCGTAAAAAGGGCGTTGATGCACTGGCTTCCACCAGGGCCCCGCTGGTCGTTCTGGTCAGCTGCGACCCCGTGGCAATGGCCCGGGACACCGCGTTATTGGGCGGTGCCGGGTACAGACATGACGGCACCGAGGTGCATGATGTCTTCCCTCACACCCATCATGTGGAGTGTGTCACCCGGTTCGTTCTGACTTAGGTGACGCCGCTAGCGTGCCGATAACTAGGTCAACCATCCCCAACCCAGTGGCGCGACCATCGAGGCCACGGAGGCGCAAAATGAAACCAGAGGACAATTCAAGTCGGCGCTCGCTCGCGTCGGTCCTCGATGAGGCGAACCACGGGAAGTCGGGTCGCCGGACATTTCCGACCGGATTCCCCCTCCTCGATCGAGTGATCGGGGGAGGCCTGCGAAGCCGCAATCTCACCCTGATCGGTGGTGCACCCGGTATCGGGAAAACAGTTACCACCCTGCAGTGGGCGCGGAACCTGGCTGTCGATGGTGCTTCGGTTGTGTTCGTCTGTTACGAGCACGACGAGGCCACGTTGATGTCCCGACTGCTCCACCTCGAACTCGGGGAGTTGCCAACGGATGAGCGGGCAGGAGAGGGGGGCAGGCACGCCCGCAAGCTCCTTGCCAAGGTCTCGGAGGGCAGCATGACTCTGTCGGAAGCGGTCATCAAAGCGCCGGCCCTGGACGAGCCATACCGCCAGATTCAGAAGTATGCAGACCGCCTCTGGTTGGTGCGGGCATCGGGCTCGACCACCACCCTCGACGAATTGTCCAATCTGGTGAGCGGCGACACTGACGCGCTGTTTGTCGACTATCTCCAGAAGGTCCCCCTCACCAAGGACACCCCCGACGAGCGGGAGCGAATCGTCCAGGTGAGCCAGGGTCTGAAGGATCTGGCGATGCGAGAGAACATCGCGGTAGTCGCGGTGTCGGCGGCCGACAAGGAAGGACTCGAAGCACCCCGTCTCCGGATGCACCACCTCCGGGGGTCTTCTGCAGTCAGCTACGAGGCAGATGTCATCATCATTCTCAACGAGAAGTTCGGCGTGGTCAGCCGACAACAACTGACACACGATTTGACGGCAGCCGAAAGCCACAAACACCGCCTGATATTCACGATCGAAAAGAACCGAGAGGGCGCCGACATGATCGATCTCGAGTTCACCAAACAGTTCGACTATTTGCGTGTCGACCCCACCGGTGGCCGTGTTACCGAACGTCTCATCGACGAACGGATCATCAAGGAATAGCTCAGAGGTTCCGAAGGTCGACCACCGACCCGGTCTCGAGACCCGATTCGATCAACTGCCACATCCTGTGGGCGGCATCCTCCGGGGAAACCAGATTCCCCTCGGATTTGAGCTTCCGGAATCGATCGCCGTCCGGAAAATCGGATTCGCGCGTCGCCCGGATCTCAGCCTGCATTGCCGTGTCGAGTACGCCGGGCGCAATGGCGGCAACGCGGACGGCACCCCTGATTTTCTGCTCAAGCCCGACGCCACGCACCCAGTGGTCGAGAGCAGCCTTCCCCGCTCCATAAGCCGCCCAACCGGGATAGGCGTTGGATGCCGCTCCAGATGAGATCATCACGAGGTCGTGGATCCCCGGGGATTCTGCCGGAGAGGGCGATGCGGTGACGGCCTTGAGAAATGCCATGCCCAGGACCTGGCCGGCAGCGCTGTTGAGCAGGACGTTGCGGGTGTAGGCAGTTGTGTCGGCATCGGAGACATGGCTGATCGGAGTGAGTGTGCCGGCGGAGTGAATGAAAACTGACCTGGTCGGGCCCATATCCCGAAACATCGACTCGACTTCGCCAGCAACCCGGGGCCATGAATTTGGATCACTCAAGTCGGCAGTGATGTGTTCGATATGCGTCCCCGAAGGTGGCCCTGAGCGGCTGATATCCACGACCCGGGCTGAAAAGGGCACTGACTGCGCCAGGGCCAGGCCCAGACCGCTCGATGCCCCGGTAACGATCACAAGTCCGCTCATTCCGGTCAGAGTAAGCCCGGAACCTTCGATATTTACTGCATGCTTATAGCCGCCTGGCCATGATGGGCGTGATGAAGCGCTCGACGAGTCTTCTCGCCTTTGTCGTCCTGCTCGGCGCTTGCGCCGGCGCCGAACCGATTTCGGACACATCGGGCCTGTTGGAAGAACCGGAAACACCGCCCGAGACCGCTGCTTCGGCTGACACGATCCCGAATCTCGGGCCTCACAAGGAATTGGTCGAGATCGACGGCTGGCTGCAATCCGATGTCTCGTCTTTGGAGGAGCTGGAGGGGAAGGTCGTCGTCGTTTGGTTCTGGACCTTCGGTTGCTACAACTGCAAAAACACCCTGCCCAACCTCCGTGAGCTATACGCCAAGTATCAGGGGGAGGACTTTGAAATCGTTGGAATCCATGCGCCGGAGTTCGACTATGAAGCTGACGTAGACAACATCAAAGAGGCTGCAGTTGAACTATCCGTCACGTGGCCCATCGTCCTTGATACCAAGAAGCGGACCTTCCACTCATGGCAGGGACCCCGCGCCTACTGGCCTCGCACCTACGTGCTCGACCGGGATGGGAACATCCGTTTTGACCAGATCGGCGAAAGCAAATACGCGGAACTCAACGAGGTCGTGGCAACACTGCTCGGATGATCGGAGCACTCCTCGAAGGCATCGGTCAGTCCCTCCTGCCCTGTTCTTGGATATTGCTGGTGCCGGCGATAGGTATCGGTGTGGCGTTGCCCGGGGTTCGTGTGATGGCGGCGATGTTCTCCGCTTCATTGGGATTTGCCTGGCTGGCCGTAAGTGGCTGGTGGGTATTACCGCTGCCACTTTCCGGCTTGCTGATCGTCGTCGGGGCGGTTCTTTGGTGGTATCGGGACCTGGACATTTGGTCCGCGGCGCTGATCGGTGCTGGAGCGGCTGCGGCATGGCAGCCCTGTGTAGGCCCGGAGCTGGGCGCTGTCCTCAATCTTGCTCAGACCGACCCTCTTGCGGCGGCTCCGGGGCTGGCTGCTTTTATTCTCGGCGTGTCGGCAGTCGGGCTTGGCATCGGATGGGCAATCGGCCACTTCCTCCCAGGTCGGTTTTATAACCCGACCGTCCGGGCGGTAACCGTTGTCATAGGGGCTACCGGTGTTTCGATGATCGTCGGTCTGTACCCGGCGCTTTCTTCCGCCCTCGCCGGATGGAGCTACGCCCTCTGGGCCTAGCTCGGAGTGGACCTGTCGCCCTGCTGGCTACCGACCCCTACGAAGACCTCGGGGAAATGAGCCCTATCGACATTGCCTCCGGAAAGGACCACCCCGACTCTTGACCCGTCCCAACGATTGTCGCTCTCGAGGAGGGCTGCAAGGGCTGCGGCGCCGCTCGGTTCCACAACCTCTCCGAGTTCGGTGAGTGCGAAGCCCATGGCTGAGACCAATGAGCTTTCGCTCACCGTCAGGATCTCACTGACCAGGGTCTTGTTGATTGCAAACGTATTTTCACCCGGACTCAGGACAGCGAGGCCATCGGCGATGGTCTCCACTGATTCAATCGAAACGACGTTCCCGGCCGCAAAAGACCGGCGGGTATCGTCAGCATTGTCCGGCTCCACCCCGATAAAGACACAGCCGGGGGAGAGCGCGCTGAAGGCGGAGGCGCATCCGGCCATCAGGCCGCCGCCGCTCATAGGCACCATCAGCACATCGAGATCGCCCACCTGGCGGTGGAATTCCAATGCAGTGGTCCCCTGGCCGATCATGACGTCGCGATCCTCGAAGGGATGGACGAATGTCGCTCCAGTTGAGTCGGCTAGCTCTCGGGCGGGACGGTCCCGGTCCGGGTCATTGCGGTCGACGGTTTGGATACTGGCCCCGAACCCGAGCATCAGGTTCTTCTTCACTTCGGGTGCGTCTTCGGGAATGAAAATGGTCGCCGGAATTCCAAGAATCTCGGCCGCGCAGGAAACGGCCGCGCCATGATTGCCGGAAGAGACCGCAACGACACCTCTCGGTCTGTCGACCGCCGGGATCAGAGACAACCGGTTGTATGCACCGCGAAACTTGAATGCCCCTGCCCTCTGGCTCGACTCTGCCTTGGATAGGACGGCGGCACCCGTTCTCCCATCGAGCAGATCGCTGCGTAGAACTGGAGTCTGAAATGCAAACCCGGTGATTCGCCCCAGCGCCGCTTCGACCTCGGCAAGTGTTATCGGTTCGATCACGCCCTCATTCAAACGGCGACATCACCCGGGTTCCAAATCCCGCGATAACCGCATGTGCAATGAAATCTCACCATCAGGCCTTTTTCACTCGTCACGATGGCATCGATGTTCTCTGTGAACAGCAGCACTCTGGAAAGGTGGGTGGGACAGTAGGGAGCGAACATCAGCGGACCTCGATCCGGTGTTGCTTCCACCACGTCCACATGTCGGACCTTGCCGCGTCAAGTCGAGCCGAACTGAGGGCTAGATCGGCGATATCGCCGAATCCGGACCGGAGTTGCTGATGCCTCTCCCAGGCTCCCGCCAGACCTTCATAGAGCCGATCGAAGGAATCGACGGCTGATGGGTCGTGATTCTGATTTGTTGACATAACCAGTCTCCTCGGTGTCTTATCGGTCGTCACGGCCGTAATGGCCGTAATGAGTAACACTGGTTACAGATTAGACCTGAACCTGTAATGTGTCAAGTCAATTTGAACCATTACAGGTGTATATTTTG
>DATDCF010000053.1:0-6565 GCA_036524475.1 Acidimicrobiia bacterium
GAGGTGGCGAAGATGACCGGGATGACGCCGGCGGTGTTCACCTTGAGCGGGATATAAGTCGACTGGCCACCCATGACACGCCGGCCCCTCACCCGCTTTGCGAATTGGATTGGAATCCGCCGCTGACCCTGATCGACGTAGATGATCGCCACGATCATCGCCAGGAACACCAGCATGATCACAACGAACCGTATCGGCAGTTGCACGGCAACGGTCTGACCCCAGATCTGGCCGAAGATGAACGGGAACTGGCTCAGGATCGAGACGAAAATGATGAGCGACATCCCGTTGCCGACCCCTCGCTGGGTGATGAGCTCACCGAGCCACATGACCATTGCGGTACCGGCAGTCATGGTGAGGACGATCAGAATCACACGTGCCGGCGAATATTGGGGGATCAGGTCGATTCCGTTGGTGAACCGCCCCGAGTGGAACAGGAATGTGAAGCCGGTCGATTGGATCAGTGCCAGGACGACAGTGACATAGCGCGTCCACTGGGTGATCACCTTCCGTCCCGACTCGCCCTCGTCCTGGAGGCTTTGCAGTTTCGGGATTACCACCGTCAGCAATTGCATGATGATCGAGGCCGTTATGTAAGGGATGATCCCCAACGCAAAAACAGAGAACTGTTCCAGGGCTCCACCGGAGAACAGGTTGAGAAGCCCGTAGATCCCACCCGCAGACTGCTGGGTTTGGAACAGGGCTACGGCGTCGAGATCGATCCCGGGCACCGGGATGGTGGTCCCGAGCCGGTACACCGCGAACATGGCGAGCGTGAAGAAGATCTTCGCCCGCAAGTCCGGGACTTTGAACATGTTTCTGTAAATGGAGAGCATTGGTTACCTTGAGTTTGGCAGTTGCCCGGTCTAAAGAACTTCGACCGTGCCGCCAGCCTTTTCAATTTTTTCCCGGGCTGCACCACTGAAGGCGTGCGCCTTCACTGTCAGAGCGCGGTCGAGTTCACCCTCAGCTAGCACCTTGACGCGTCCCTTGTGACGGATCAGACCCTTGTCACGTAGCGCCTCCGGCGTGATTTCCTCACCTGCAGCGAATCCTTCGAATGCTGAGAGGTTGACCACAGCGAAAGCTTCCTTGTTGGGGTTGGTGAACCCACGAAGCTTGGGAAGTCGCATGGCGAGAGGAGTCTGACCTCCCTCGAACCCGGGACGGAGCGTGTTTCGGGCTTTGAGACCCTTGGTGCCACGACCGGCAGTCTTGCCGCGTCGTCCTCCCTCTCCACGGCCCACCCTGATCTTCTTCTTCTTTGATCCCGGCGCAGGAGAAAGGTTGTGCAGCTTCAGCTGTACTTTCTTTTCTTCACTCATTGGAAATTCACTCAGCCTTCATCGATTTCGACAAGATGGTTGACCTGGTTGAGCATGCCCCGGAGACTCTTCGAGTCGGTATGGGTCACGCTCTGGCGGATCTTTCTCAGACCCAGAGCTGCGACGGTCGCCCTGGTCTTCGGCTTCTCTCCAATGAGGGAGCGCTTCAGAGTCACGGTGACGTTCTTTCCCTTGGCCATCAATTACCCGCCTTGGAATGGGCACGTAGCGCTTCAGTCGACCGGTACGCGTTGAGGAGGCCGGGGGGCACGATGTCCTCGGCCTGCTTGCCGCGCAACTTGGCAACATCGTCGGGGCGCCGCTGCCCGGTTAGGGCGTTCATCGCGGCCTTGGCGACGTTGAGGTGAGTCGGCGACCCCAGCGACTTGGCAAGGGCATCCTTGATGCCTGCCGCCTCGAGAATCTGACGGGCGGCCCCACCGGCAATGACCCCGGTACCGGGGGCGGCCGGCTTTACCAGCACCCTGGAAGCACCGTGCTCGCCGGTTATCTGGTGGACGATTGTCTGCCCGGCCATCGGAATTTCTACCATCTCACGACGTGCGATCTCCATGCCCTTCTGGATTGCGGCCGGAACTTCTTTCGCCTTGCCGTAGCCGATCCCGACCTTGCCGTTGCCATCTCCCACGACCACAAGGGCTGTGAAACTAAACCGACGACCACCCTGGACGACTTTCGCGACCCGGTTGATCTGGATTACGCGCTCATCGAATTGGCTCTGCTGTTGATCATCTCGTGCCATTAGAACTCCAGTCCGGCTTCTCTGGCCGCGTCGGCAAGAGCCTTTATTTTTCCGTGGTACTTGTATCCGCCGCGGTCGAAGACCACCGAGTTGACGCCGGCAACCCTGGCGCGTTCGGCGATCAACTTGCCGACCTCAGTAGCGGTGCCCTGGTTCAGGGCGCTCGACCGAAGGTCCTTTTCCTGCGAGGACGCCGAGGCCATGGTGTGGCCGGCGACATCGTCTATGACCTGGACATATATGTAGCGGTTGCTCCGATAGACCGCCATGCGCGGCCTGGCCGCGGTTCCGGACACGTTCTTGCGAACCCGGAAGTGGCGGCGGGTGCGGGCTTCGGTACGGGTACCAGCCATTACTTACCTGCCTTTCCGGCCTTACGCCGAACATATTCTCCGGAGTATCTGATCCCCTTGCCCTTGTACGGCTCGGGTGGTCTGACCTTGCGGATATTGGCTGCGACCTGGCCGACCATCTCCTTGTCGATCCCGGTCACGATGATCTTGGTGGGTTCGGGCACATCGAACGTGATCCCGTCCGGGGCCTCGACATTGACCGGATGGCTGAAACCAACCAGTAGCTCGATGTCTTTGCCTTTCAAGGAGGCCCGATAACCAACGCCCTGGATCTCCAGTTCCTTACTGAAGCCACTCGAGACACCTTCGACCATATTGGCGAGGAGGGCGCGACTCAAACCGTGGAGCGCACGAGACTGCGGGCTATCGCCGTCGCGGGTCAGCGTGATCACTCCGTCCTCGATTTCGAATTCGACCCTGTCCGTGAACACACGGGCAAGTTCGCCCTTCGACCCCTTGACCACGACCCTGCTGCCATCGACCTTGACGTCTACCCCTGAGGGTACGTCGATCGGCATTTTTCCGATTCGGCTCATGTCACCAAACCTCACAGAGAATTTCGCCACCGAGTCGGCGACGTCGCGCTTCCCGGTCAGGCATGATGCCCTGACTGGTCGAAACGACCGCCACCCCGATACCACCCTGGACGCGGGGCAACTCAGAGGCCCCCCGGTAGATACGGTGACCTGGCTTGGAGATCCGCTTGATGCCCTCGATTGCCGGGCGGCGACGGTTTCCGTAGCGAAGCACCAGAAGCAGTTCCTTGTGAGAGCCGTCAGCCACCTCTTCATAGCGATCGATAAAACCCTCTGAGACGAGGATTTCAGCGATCCCGACTTTGAGCTTCGACGACGGCATGGTTACCCGCTCGTGCCCGACGGCAACGGCGTTGCGGATTCGCGTCAGCATGTCAGCGATTGGATCAGTATGCATTACCAGGACGCCTTTCTGACTCCGGGCAACTCGCCACGAGACGCAAGCTCGCGCACGCAGATTCGGCACATACCGAAGTCGCGGAGATAGGCCCGTGAACGACCACACCGTTTGCAGCGGTTGTAACCGCGAACCTTGAATTTTGGTTTTCTGTTCGCTTTCGCGATTAGAGATTTTTTTGCCATTGAATACTTACTCCTATGACACGGTGGTCTTGCGGAACGGGAACCCGAAGGCCTCCAGCAGCGCCTTGGCTTGCTCGTTGTCAGGGGCGGTCGTGCAGATGGTTATATCCATCCCACGTGTCGCGTTGACCGAGTCGAAATCGATTTCCGGGAAGATCAGCTGCTCGGTCACACCAAATGTGTAATTTCCGCGGCCGTCGAACGACTTCGGGTTCAGCCCCCGGAAGTCACGGACACGGGGAATGGCAACAGCAAGAAGACGGTCGAAGAACTCCCACATCCTGGCCCCCCGGAGGGTTGCCGAGACGCCAACGGGAGTCCCCTCCCGGAGCTTGAATCCAGCCACCGACTTGCGTGCCAAGTTGACCCTGGGTTTCTGACCGGTGATCAAGCTCAGCTCGTCTACGGCCGACGTAACGACCTTCTTGTCGTTGTTTGCCTCGCCGATACCCATATTGACAACGATCTTGTCGATAACTGGAACCTGCATTGGATTGTCCAACCCGAGCTCTTCCTGAAGGCGTGCGGCAATTTCGTCGCGGTACTTGGTCTTCAGACGTGGCGTGGTCATAGGTCACCTCCGCACTTCACGCATACCCGGTGTTTGGTCCCGTCGTCGTCGATCCGGGCGGCGATACGCGTCGGCCCACACTTCTTGCAGACGATCATCACATTCGAGGCATCGATGGGCATGTCCTTGTCGATGATTCCTCCCTGCATCGTCTGGCCCGTGGGCCGGGTGTGACGCTTAGCGGTATTCACCCCTTCAACCAGTATTTTGTTCTTGTCACGCAACACCCTGGTGATGTGTGACTCCACTCCGGCATCCTTGCCGGAAATCACCATCACAGTGTCACCCTTCTTGAGCTTCATAACTGAACCTCCTGCGAGCAGTCGGTCGACGAGTTTGCGAAGCAAACTCGCAAGGAATCCGAAGGATTCCCGTCGCCTTTTTTGAGTTTCATTACAAAACCTCCGGTGCGAGCGAGACGATCCGCATGAACTTGCGGTCGCGGAGCTCTCGGGCCACCGGTCCGAAAATACGGGTGCCACGTGGCTGCTGGTTGGTGTCGATGATCACACATGCGTTCTCGTCGAAACGTATGTAGGTGCCATCGGGCCGGCGGGACTCTTTTTTGGTCCTGACAACAACGGCGCGAACGACCTCGCCCTTCTTGACCGAGCCACCGGGTGTTGCTTCCTTGACGGCAGCGACGATCACGTCGCCGACGCCTGCATAGCGGCGCGACGAGCCACCGAGGACCCGAATGCAAAGCACTTCTCGGGCTCCGGTGTTGTCGGCCACTTTGAGGCGGGACTCCTGCTGGATCATCGAGCACGCTCGACGATCTCGACTACACGCCACCGCTTCTGCTTCGACAACGGCCGGGTTTCCATGATCCGGACGGTGTCGCCCATGTGGGCGTCATTGGTCTCGTCATGGGCATGGAACTTCGAACTGGTCCGCACCACCTTGTCGTAACGGGGATGTGCGGATTGGTAGGGCACTTCTACGGTGACGGTCTTGTCCCGAGCATCAGAGACAACAACGCCGACTCGGACCTTGCGCCGATTGCGGGTTGTTTCTTCGGCCATCAGGCACTCTCCTTCTTGCCAGAGGCCTCTTCCGCTTGGGCGGAAGAAACAGCATCGGCTAATTCCCGCTCGCGCATCACAGTGAGGAGGCGAGCGATGTTCTTCTTCACGTCCGTGATCCGGGAGGTGTTGTCCAGCTGATTGGTGGCCACCTGAAAACGAAGGTTGAACTGTTCTTCCTTCGCTTCGGCGAGGGCGTCGACCAACTCATCACCGGTCATTTCGCGCATGTCGGTGAGATTCATGAGTCCTCCCTGGTGACAATGCGGGTTTTGATGGGCAGTTTGTGGCCTGCCTTCCGCAAAGCTTCCCGGGCCAGGTCTTCAGGAACACCGGCGAGTTCGAACATCACGCGTCCCGGTTTCACAACAGCCACCCAGAATTCCGGGTTTCCCTTCCCTGAACCCATACGGGTTTCGGCGGGCTTCTGCGTGACGGGCTTGTCGGGGAAGATGGTGATCCATACTTTCCCTCCACGCTTCACAGCACGGGTGATGGCGACACGGGACGACTCGATCTGACGGGATGTGATCCATCCGGGCTCGAGTGCCTGTAGTCCATACTCACCGAAGGCGACTGACGTGCCGCCCTTGGCAACGCCGGACATGCGCCCGCGGTGCATCTTCCGATGCTTGGTCCTTTTGGGCATCAACATGGTTCACCACGCGATGCAGCTCTGAACGGAGTGTTCATTCTTCCTCCGACTTCTCCTTGGCCGTGGACTCGACGGCAACATCTGCCGTGGTCTCCGCAGCCTTTGTCTCAGTTTCAGCAGAAGCAGAAGCGGGAGCTTCTGTAACTGCTTTCGTCTCAGTGGTCTCTATTTCCTCGCGGGCCGTCTCGTACTCGATCTTGGCCTCGGCGGCGGTGGGACGTCGTCCCCCTCCGGCCTCGATAACCTTCCGCCCTTCCTTGGGATCGGTCGACTCGACCAGACGCTTGCCTCCGCCGGCCTCGATGAGACGCGGCTTGGCACCAGCACCGGCAGCCTCTTCGGCCCGGGACTTGATGCTCTTGCGGGTACGACGGGCGGGGCCGCCGGTGGCCAAATCGGCCTCGGCAGTAATCCTGTCCGTCGAAGCGGGGCCACCTAGAACGACCTCGCCCCGGTAAACCCAAACTTTGACCCCGATGGCGCCCACTGTCGTGCGGGCGGTGGCGGTTCCGTAGTCGATGTCGGCGCGCAGCGTGTGGAGAGGCACGCGACCTTCGCGGTACCACTCACGCCTGCCCATGTCCGCTCCACCGAGGCGGCCTTTGCACTCGACCCGTACCCCTTCGGCACCTGCCTTGAGGGCCGATTGAACGGCACGTTTCATGGCCCGGCGGAAAGCGATACGATTTTCCAATTGGTCCGCAATCCCGCGAGCCAGCAGGGCCGCGTCGAGATCGGGGTCTTTGACCTCGTTA
>DATDCF010000054.1:0-2875 GCA_036524475.1 Acidimicrobiia bacterium
TCGCTCGGGAGTTCGAGAGCTTCGTCGGCGGGTCTTTCATTTTCGAGTGAACCCTCTGTGGTATCTGCTCGCGCTGTCAGTCCTCCCGCTGGCCGCCGTGATCACTGCTACCGGAGTGACGGGCACGAACGTCGTCGCCGAATTCTTCGCGCGACAGGATCTGATCGCGGCCGTTGCCGTTGAGGCGCTGATCGCCTTCCTGTTGGTGAACTGGTGGGAGGAAGCTGCCTTCACCGGATTCGTCTTGCATCGTCTCCAGCCTCGGATGGGCCCCGTTCGGGCCAGTGTGGTTACGACCTGGGTGCAGGCCTTGGTCCACGTGCCACTGGTCTTTGTGGCCGGTGGCGTGACCGATGGTCGTGTGGCATCGGATCAAGTGCCCTTCTACTTGGCCGCGCTGTTCATCCTTCCAATACCGGTTCGAATGCTCATCACTTGGTTGTACAACACCGCTGGACACAGCATCCCTGTCGTTGGCGTCTTCCACGCCGGGCTTGGCGTGGCAACCGGAAGCCTATTGCTTCCCGAGATCGCACCGGGCTTCGACCAAATTTGGGTGTACGCCGGATTCGCCGTTGTGGCCGCCATCGTCCTGGCCCTCACAAGGGGGCGGCTTGGATACGAGCCTCGCCGGACGGCCGGTTCCTTGGTGTCTTCCGAGGGTGTTGTTGATCACCTCGGGGTGACGTCGTGAACTAGTGGGTCGTCCACGAGAAGTCGGGCATACGAAATGTGATCGGCGTGCGCTTTCTCGGCGCCCTCGGCAGGATTCGAACCTGCGACACCCGGTTTAGGAAACCTGCTCTGTATTCGGGGTGTCAGAGGCCCGAAAACGCCAATAGACATAGGGTTTTCGCGTTCTCTAGGGTGGCGCGTTCCGGTGCTCAGTTTCGGGTGCGCTCGGAGCTCCAGGCTCCTTATGGCTATTTCGCATTGAGTAATCCGTTTGACAATCGTGGCCCGCTAGGTGCCATGCCTGCGCGCAACGGGTTCGTCGTGGTCGGTTGACGCGAATAGAGGCTGCAAACAGCGGGTAGGAGCGGACTGACCGATAACCCAACGTTTTGCCGCACATGGCACAGCCAGCGCCCTCCACGACCAATCTCCTATCCTCTCCGGGTGGCCTCCGACAAACCGAGCGGGATCGACTCGGGGATCCTGTTGATTGCCGATATTTCTGGTTATACCGAGTACTTGGCCGGGGCCGACCTGGAACATGCTCCGATCATCGCCACCGACCTGCTCACACGCGTTGTGGACTCCATCCACCCGACGTTCGAGGTGAACAAGCTTGAAGGCGATGCCGTCTTCGCGTCCAGCAGGAGCGATGTCACGGGTGACGCGCTGCAGGCCGTCATAGACCAAACGTATGGCGCATTCCGCAACCGACTTATCGGGGTCAGTCAGGCGACGAGCTGTGGGTGCATGGCATGCGAAGCGGTGCCCAACTTGGATCTGAAGCTGATCGCACATTGGGGAAACTTCAAGCGAGAGCGGATCGCTGGCCGGGACGAGCTAGTGGGTAGGGAAGTCATCGTCGTCCACCGACTGCTCAAAAACACCCTTGGCTTCGCAGGGCCTGCCTCGGGATACGTGATGATCACCGACGACTGCACGCGAGCTCTCGAGTTCGACCCGAAGGCCCAGGGACTTGCCCCTCACACCGAGTCCTACGACCACCTCGGTGAGGTCGAAGTCTGGTTCGCCAATTTGGAGGAACGCGCCATGCAGCGCCCACGATGGCAGCCCGCGACTCCTCCTCTGCACGCGGCAACTGCCTTGTTCAACGGCTCGCTTCCTCAGACCTGGGAAGTGTTGGCGCCTGGACGCAGCGACTCCTGTGTGAGCCATCGCCTGGCATCGGTTATGGAAATCATCGAGTGGAAGCCCTACGAGCGCCTTGTGGTGGAGGTCGATCGCCCGGACGCCAGGGTCGTGCACGAGGTGCAGCTGGAGGCCGAGGGCTTGAGGACCCGGGCGGAGGTTCGGTGGTACCGCGGTCGCCGCCACCGAGGTGCAGTGTCGTGGGACTCGATTGGCAAGGATCTGGCGACGTCGACCGCAGAGACATTATCGAGAGCTGGACGCCATTTGGACAGGGCAGGTTGAGGAGCCAACGGGAGGGAACCAATGATCCGATATGAGATCTCCGAGATGATTGCGGCGAGCCCGGAGCGAATATTCCCCTATTTGTCCGAGGGCGACCGGTACCTGTTATGGATGGCGGTGAGTGCGGTCGAGGCCGTCCCGCCGGATCGTCGAGGACTGGGATCGCGATGGCGGATGGAGACCAAAGAGGGGGCATTCGTGGTCGAGGTGACGGGTTTCGAGCAAGACCGCAGGGTGGCATTCGATACCGTCGAGGGTCCCTTCGACTGGAAGAGTGACTTTCGCTTGGATCCTCAGGGTGATGGCCTGACCAAGATCACTTCATCCGGTGAGGTGACTCTGCGAGGCGCCCGACGCCTTCTGCAACCGGTGGCGGCGGCAGAAATCCGGCGGGGTGAGGCGGCCGAGCTGGTCAAATTAAAGGCTCTGGCCGAGGCCTGAGACGGAGGCCACGGCCGGGTCCAAAAAAGCGTTGGCTGCAGTTCAGTTCCCTCGAACAGGACGCAGAATCGTCAACTAGTAGCAGGGGAAAACTTGGGTCAGCGCCCTCGGCAGGATTCGAACCTGCGACACCCGGTTTAGGAAACCTGCTCGATATTCGGGCCCTCTGAAGCCCGAATTCGCCAACGAACATGGGGTCTTCTCGTTCTCTAGGTCTGGCGCGTTCCGGTGCTCAGTTTGCGGCGCGTTTGCATGGGAAACCAGTCAAGGGGCTCAGGCGAACAGCTGAGCGCGGCGAGCATGATGGGCAGCCTGGCTGCGGTTT
>DATDCF010000055.1:0-9573 GCA_036524475.1 Acidimicrobiia bacterium
GCAGGGCTTTGCAGTCACCATGTTCGACGCCCAACCGTCACCGGATGCATTCGGCTCTGGCATCGGTCTGGCCGCCGGCCCCTGGGACCATTTGCTCCTCACCGGTGTAGACCTCGTCGTTGCCTCGCCGGGATTTTCCGAGAGGTCGGCCCCGGTCGTCGATACGCTCGAAGCCGGTATACGCATCTGGAGCGAGATCGAGTTCGCTTCGCAATACATCGACGTCCCGATGATTGCGGTTACCGGAACCAACGGGAAGACGACTGTTACAGAAGTAACTTCCCAAATGCTCGAGGCCTCGGGCATCGACGCCCCGCCAGCCGGAAACATCGGCGCTCCGCTCTCCGATTTCGTCGGGCGAAACCATGACGCTCTGGTCGTGGAGACCTCGAGTTTCCAGTTGCGGTTCATCGACGAATTCCACCCCGTCGCTGCAGCCATCACCAACGTCGCAGTCGACCACCTCGATTGGCACGGTTCAGCTGGGGCATACGCGGCGGCCAAACGGAACATCTATCGGAACCAGGACGAGACCGACCTCCTGGTTTTTGACGCCGACGACGATGGCGCCGCCGAGCTCGCCCGACATTCGCCCGGAGCGCGGTTTCCGGTGTCGGGCACCATCCTGCCGGAGGGAGGTGGCGGCCGCGACGGCGACAGGCTGGTCGTAGGCGACATCCACGTATCGATTGGAGATCTTCCCAACGGCGATCCGACACATCTCGTCAACCTTGCTTTTGGCGCAGCGCTTTCTTCATGGCTTGGGGCAGATCCGGAGGCAATCGCTCAGGCTGCATTGAGCTTTCGCCCCGGAAAGCACCGTCGTGAGGTCGTCGCCGAGATCGACGGCGTTGTCTGGGTCGACGACTCCAAGGCAACAAATCCCCACGCAGCAATTGCCTCGATCCGAAGCCGCGACTCGGTCGTCTTGATTGCCGGGGGCTTGGCCAAGGGCATCGATGTCAGTCCGATCGCCCGCGAGCCCAATCTCAGTGCGGTGATTGGGATCGGGGAGGCCGGGCCTGGATTGGCTGAAGCGGCGGGGGCCGTGGGCCAGTCGGCCGAAACGCTCGAAATGGCGATTCAAATTGCCGCCCGGGTCGCCCGACCAGGTGACACCGTCCTGCTCGCTCCGGGATGCGCCAGTTTCGACCAGTTCGAGTCCTATGTCGCGCGAGGGGACCGGTTTCAGGAGTTAGTCAACCAACTCATCGTGGAGGTGAATGCAAAATGACCGCAAAGGTCACCTCGATCAGCGGGGTACGCGCCGCCGCCCGCGACAAGGCCGAGAGCACTGCGGTGAACAACCGGGCAGCAACAGCCTTGCTGGTGGTTGTAGTTGTTCTGGTGGTGATCGGACTCGGCTCTACCCAGTCGGCATCATCCGTGGTCGGTATCGACCAGGCGTCCGATCGCTTCTTCTTCTTCAAACGCCAGTTGGTGGGCGTCGGAATCGGCACCCTGGCCTTGCTGATCACGAGCCGGATCAACTACAGGGTGTACCGCAAGCTCGCTCTTCCCCTGTTCATTGTCTGTATCGCCCTGCTCGCTGCAGTTCCCTACATGAGTCCGACCATAGGTGGCGCTCAACGCTGGATTCCACTCCCGGGCTTTAATTTGCAGCCATCGGAGATCGCGAAACTCGCTGTAATCATGCTGCTAGCCATCGTTCTCGACAAGAAGGCGAAACTACTCGGCAAATTCGGTCATTTCCTGGTTCCTGTAGCACTGATTCTGGGCTCAGTTGGATACCTCATGCTCAAGCAACCAGACCTGGGGACGTTGATCGTCATCGCGGGCGCGGCGATGGCGGTGATCATGACTAGTGCGACACCATTCCGATATGTCATGGCGATCGTGGTCGGGAGTGTGGCCCTGGCAACCAAGCTGGCGCTTTCGGAGGCCTACCGGGTCCGCCGCTTCGATGGATTCCTCGATCCCTGGGGCACGGCGTCGGACCAGGGTTATCAGTTGGTCCAGAGCTATTACGCCCTTTCCAACGGCGGGTTGTTCGGGGTGGGGCTGGGAGCGAGTCGGGCGCGCTGGTTCTATCTTCCCAACGCCCACACCGATTTCATTTTCGCGATCATCGGTGAAGAAACCGGTCTCATCGGATCGCTCACGGTCGTTGCCCTCTTTGCCGTCCTGGCATTTGCCGGATGGATCGTGGCGTTGCGCGCGCCCGACAACTTCGGGAGGATGGTTGCCGCAGGGATCACCGTGTGGCTTTCCTTCCAGGCCCTCGTCAATATCGGTGGTGTTCTCGGAATGCTGCCCATCACCGGTATCGCCTTGCCCTTCGTCTCGTTTGGAAGCGCTGCGCTGATCGTCTCCATGGCCGCGCTGGGGATCCTGGTGAACATTGCCCAGCAGGGTGTAGCCGGGAAGAGATGAGCTTTCTGATCGCAGCGGCCGGAACGGGAGGTCATGTTTTCCCCGGTCTTGCAGTTGCAGAGGCATTGATCGACCTCGGGGTGGACCGGGGCGGGATCGTATTCGTTGACGGCGACCGCCTCGAGGCCACTGTTTATCCTGACCATGGATTCGAATTCATCGAGTTGGAGCTCAGGGGTCTCAAGCGCAGCCTCTCTCTCTCGAACCTGTCATTGCCAGCTGTGGTTTTTCGCGCTCGCAATCGGATCGCAGACGAAATCCGGGAAAGGAAGGTCGGGGCTGTGCTTGGCATGGGAGGGTACGTGACCATTCCTGCGGCACTCGCGGCGCGACGCACCCGAATCCCGCTGATGCTCGCCGAGCAAAATGCCGGTGCAGGATTGGCCAACCGGATCGCCGCGCGCTGGTCAGCCAGGACCTTCATCTCATTCCCCGAAACCGGGGGCCTGGCGAAAGGTGAGTGGGTGGGAAACCCGGTCCGGCGTCAGATTTCCACGTTCGATCGCAGTTCCCTTCGCATAGAGGCAATGAATTATTACGGGCTTGACCAGGAGGTTCCGGTTGTCGGGGTATTTGGCGGATCCCTTGGCGCCGCGGTGATAAATGAAACGATTTCGGAAATGCTCGGATCGTGGACGGGCGACCCGATCCAGGTGATCCACCTTGTCGGCTCCAGCCACGAAGCCAAATTCGACGACGTCTCCGTCGGAGAAGGAGTCCGATGGTTGAGGATCGGCTTTGAGGACAGAATGGACTTGTTCTTCGCTGCCATCGACCTGGTTATTTCTCGCGCCGGGGGGGCGGTTGCAGAGATCACGGCAACGGCGACTCCGTCGATCCTGATACCGGGTGATTTTGGCTCCTCGGGCCATCAGTCCTCGAATGCCGCCTACCTCGTTTACGAAGGCGCCGCAATCGTGCTCGACGAGGAGCACCTTTCCACACTTGGAGACACCGTTGCCGACTGCCTGGCCGATCGGGTGCGACTCGTTGAGATGGCTTCGGCAGCGCAGCGGATCGCAAAGCCCGATGCCGCAAAGGCTATCGCCCGAGCCATGATTGACTCTTCACGATGAGACTCGACTATGACCGCATACACATTGTCGGAGCCGGGGGAGCGGGCATGAGCGCCATCGCCAAGGTGCTGGTCGGGTTGGGTCACCACGTGTCCGGGTCCGACCTACGAAGCGACGCCACCTTGTACCGACTCACTGATTTCGGAATCGAGGCGTATGCCGGGTCTAACCCCGAAGTTGCCCGTTCGGCTGATCTAGTCATTGCCTCGTCAGCGGTACCGGAAAGGGATGCCGAACTGTTGGCGGCGGCTGCGGCGGGGAGACCGGTTTGGAGACGTCCCCGTCTCCTCGGTGCAATCACCTCTGCCGTCGACACGATCGGCGCCACCGGGACGCATGGAAAGACCACAACGACAGCCTTGCTGATCAATGCAGTTCGTGCACTAGGCAAGGACCCGTCTTTCATCGTCGGTGGAGACATCACCAATCTGAGTACAAATGGCCACTTTGGAGCCGATCCGCTACTCATCGTTGAAGCAGACGAGGCTTTCCGCACCTTTGAGCACCTGACACTGAAGGGATTGGTGGTGACCAATGTCGAGCCGGAGCACCTCGAGCACTTCGGGTCCGAGGAGGAGATGCGGAGGTCGTTCGTCACGGTCGCGGCGGCGGTGGATGGCCCTGTGGTGGCGTGTGCCGACGACGAAGGCTCGAGACACCTGGCACGACAAACCAGTTCGGCCACTTATGGTCTGTCTTCGGGCGCCGTCTGGAGGGTCCTGGATCTCGAAACAGGCCCGGGGGGGTCGAGATTTCTCCTTTCCGGCCCTTCGACACGAACAGAGGTCCATTTACGTCGCCCGGGTGCACACGTCGCGATCAATGCCGCAGGTGCCCTCGCCCTCGTCGGAGAATTGGGATGGGATCCCGATCGGGCCGTTGCGGGCCTGGCCGAATTCGCCGGTGTGAGCCGACGCTGGGAGCTCCGGGGAATCGTCGACGGAGTTACCCTGATCGACGACTACGCCCACCACCCGACCGAGGTAGCGGTGAATCTCGATGCTGCCCGGTTATCTCACAACGGGAAGATCTGGGCGGTGTTCCAACCTCATCTCTATTCGCGTACTGCGATGTTTTCAGATGACTTCGGCAAAGCTCTGGCCAAGGCCGACCGGGTTGTGGTCACGGATGTTTACGGTTCGCGGGAGACTCCAATTCCGGGTATCAACGGAGAACTGGTGGCGGAGGCGGCGAAACAAAACGGAGCAATCGTCGATTACATCCCCCATCGGGTGGAGGTGGCTGAATTTCTCGCCGGTCAGGTTGTGGATGGAGACCTCGTTATCACCATGGGTGCTGGCGATATCACGTTGGTTCCGACGGAGTTGGCACTGCTGCTATCGGAGAGGTCATGAGCGAAGCCGTATCCGCAATTTCTTCAGGCCTCGTGTCGGAAAACGTCTCCCTGGGGCCTCTCACGACATACAAATCGGGAGGCCCGGCCCGGTTCTTCTCCGAGCCGGAAGACCGGGACCAGCTGGTCGAGATCGCCGGATTTGTTTCCCGAACCGGGGTGGAAGTCCTCGTGATCGGGCGGGGCTCCAACCTCCTCGTTTCCGATCACGGTTTTGACGGGCTGGTGGTGCATATCGCGCGGGGGTTCAACCACGTTTCATACGACGGAATCGAAGTCGACGCCGGGGCCGGCGCGCCCCTGCCGATCCTGGCCCGGGGGAGCGTCGCCGCCGGGATCGCGGGTCTCGAGTTTTTCGTTGGAGTGCCGGGCTCGGTGGGGGGATCCGTGAGGCAAAACGCCGGGTGTTTTGGGACCGAGGCCAGAGATCGCCTGGTCACAGTACGTCTTCTCGATCTCAAAGAGGGCAAGTTCTTCGAAGCCTCACCGGAATCTCTGGAAATGTCGTACCGGCACAGTTGTGTCGAACCACACTGGGTCGTTGTCTCTGCACTCTTCCGCGGGACGGGTGACGACGTCTCGGATAGTCAGGACCTTTTGCGAGAAATAACGAGATGGCGAAAGGAAAATCAGCCCGGGGGGACTCTCAACGCCGGGAGTGTGTTCAAGAATCCGGAAGGGACATCGGCTGGCTTCCTGATCGAGAAGGCAGGATTGAAGGGCCACGCAATTGGCGACGTCGCAGTCTCTAGGAAGCACGCCAACTTCTTTGTCGCCGGGCCGAGGGCGGCGAGTTCAGACATCCGTCGTCTCATTTACGAGGTTCGTGATCTGGTCCACGCACGGGAGGGTGTGTTATTGGAACCCGAGATCCAGATGGTCGGTTTCCGATGACAACGATCGATCCGCGTCTTGCCGATCGCCGCAAAGAGGTGGCCGAGGACAGGGCGAGACACAACATCAAGCGCCTGCTCCGGCTGCTCATATTCCTGGGAATCCTCGGCGCCGTGGTCTGGCTATTTCTCTCACCGGCCCTGAGCGCCTCCTCTGTCGACCTCATCGGAGTCAGTTCGAGCCGGGCCAATGAGATTCTCACGGAGGAGCAGGTGGTCTCCGGCCGGCCCCTGATCTTGATCCAGCAGGGGTCTGTGGAGGGCCGGCTGTTGTCTGACCCCTGGATCAAATCCGCCGACGTCAATGTCAGCTGGCCCAACAAAGTCGAGGTAATAGTCGATGAGCGCACTCCGGTCGCCTGGGTTGAGACCGGTGATGGTTGGACCCGGAGGGCAGTAGACGGCGTCGCACTTCCCGGTGCCGACACGCCTGACGACACCATGGCGCACATTTCGTTGCCGATGGTGGACGATGCCGTGGTTTACGAGTCGTTCGAGGTCATCGGGGCGCTCGAGTTTGTCGCAGCCTTACCGGTATCGCTCAGTACGACCGCGGTTGTCGAACTAAGGGAGGGCGAACTCTGGGCTTCCGTGGCCGGGTATTCCATCCGGTTAGGACGACCCGTCGAAATGGAGGCGAAAGCTCTCACTCTCGCGGCACTTCTCCAGGAGAATCTAACTGCCGGCTCAGAAATCAATCTCATTGCCCCGGCCAACCCGTCGGTCGGTCCTCCGGGTCGGGAAGTGGCACCGGTCGGTCAGGAGGAGGAAGACGCTGATGGTGGGTCTGGGGATAACTCAACGCAACCTTAAACCTCTAGTTAATACTTAGGGATAAGAGGTTTACTAATGACGAGAACAAGTGTAAACCTCTTGTTCAAGGTTTTGAATAACCAGGAAACTGACGACGGAGGTTTCGACATATGAGTACTTCGAGTGGTGGCTATCTAGCCGTGATCAAGGTGGTTGGCATTGGAGGGGGCGGAGTGAACGCCGTCAATCGTATGGTTGAAGCCGGGGTGCGTGGAGTCGAGTTCATCGCTCTCAACACCGACGCACAAGCCCTTCTCATGAGCGACGCCGATGTGAAGCTGGACATTGGTCGTGAGGTCACCCGCGGGCTCGGAGCCGGGGCCAACCCCGAGATCGGTCGTGCCGCCGCTGACGAACACAGGTCGGAGCTCGAAGAGGTTCTCAAGGGCTCGGACATGGTCTTCATCACCGCAGGCGAGGGTGGCGGCACCGGGACCGGTGGTGCCCCTGTGGTGGCCGACGTCGCTCGGTCCGTCGGCGCATTGACCGTCGGGGTCGTGACCCGGCCGTTCGGCTTCGAGGGAAGGCGGCGTGCGCTGCATGCCGAGCAAGGAATCGACTCGCTCCGTGAAGCAGTCGACACGTTGATCGTCATTCCCAACGATCGCCTGCTCGATGTCGGTGACCCGACGGCACCGATGTCAGATACCTTCCGTCTCGCCGACGAGGTTCTGATGAGTGGAGTCACCGGTATCACCGATGTCATCACCACGCCCGGTTTGATCAACGTCGACTTCGCTGATGTCCGCACCATCATGGCCGATGCCGGAGCGGCGGTGATGGGAATCGGCCGGGCTACCGGAGAGAACCGTGCCAGTCAGGCAGCCGACCGGGCGATCTCGTCACCGATGCTGGAGAGTTCGATGGAGGGTGCCAAGGGGGTTCTGCTGTGTGTTGCAGGCCCAACTTCGATGACTCTCCACGAGGCGACAGAGGCCGCTCGTATTGTCGCCGACCACGCCGATCCTGAGGCCGAATTCATCTTTGGCGCCATCGTCGATGACGATCTCGGCGAGGAGATGAAGGTCACGGTGATCGCAGCGGGCTTCGACAAGCGGCGACCCAACCGTCCTGCAGGGTCAACATCATCGACACCGGGGACGTCGGGAAGCCAGTCGTCCCGCACCTATTCCGATGGGGATGACGACCTCGAAATCCCTAACTTCGTCCAGGGATGATTTCTCCGCCCGGATGGGGCGGGGTCGCATTCAGCGATGGAAGTGACGGCGACCTCCGGCGCGATCGGCAGGCTCGCGCCGACTTCGTCGAGCACATCGGCCTCTCCGCGGAGTGGGCCACGGTCAACCAGGTCCATGGAGACAGAGTCGTCGAGGCGGGGGCCGGCGGCCCTCTTGGCGATGCCGATGCGATCTGGACCATGCGGCCTGGCTTGCCGATCGCGATCTTCACCGCCGATTGCTTCGGCGTGATCGCTCTGGCACCCGCAGCGGTGGGAGTCGCCCATACCGGTTGGCGAGGTGCGTCTGCCGGTGTGGTCGATCGTATGATCGCTGCAATGTCCGAGGCAGGTCAACGACCGTCCAGACTGGCGATCGGGCCCGGCATCGGGCCATGCTGTTTTGAGGTGGGGCCCGAGGTCGCCGCCCGGTTCGGCAGCCACCATGCCCGGACCACATGGGGCACCGAATCGATCGATCTCGCTCGTCACATCACTTCTGAGGTTCCCGCCGACATTGACGTCTGGAGCCACGGTGGGTGCACCATGCATGAGACCGGATGGTTCAGCCATCGGGGGTCCGGCACCGAGGAGCGTATGGCGGCCGTGGCATGGATCTAGACCATTACCGCGACGTCGCCGAACGGGTTTCGGCAGCCGCTACCCGTGTGGATCGGACAGCGGACGAGGTGACTCTGGTGGCTGTGTCGAAGGGACAGAGTGTGGAGGCGATCGATGCCCTATACCGATTCGGCCACCGCGATTTCGGGGAGAATCGAGCTCAGGAAATGGCCGGGAAGGCCGCGCAATTGCCAGGGGATATACGCTGGCACTTTGTGGGGACCCTGCAGTCGAACAAGGTCAGGCTGGTGCGGAATATCACATGGCTGCTGCACTCGGTGGATCGGGAGTCGCTGGCCGAGTCGTGGGTCAAAGGCATCGGTGCCCCGCCACCGATTTTGATCCAGGTCGATGTGGGTGACGAGGCCCAAAAGGGCGGTGTGGCACCCGAAAATGTCGAGCAGCTCTGGAATAGGTGCGCCGAACTCGGTCTCACGGTCCGCGGGTTGATGACGATTCCGCCACAGAGTGATGACCCCGAAGAGGCCCGTCGATTCTTTACCTCGCTTCGCGTCGCCAGGGACAACCTCGCCGGGAAATCTGATTCCGGCTTGGTTCTCTCGATGGGGATGACCGACGACTTCGAAATAGCAATTGAAGAAGGTGCATCTATGATACGAGTCGGAAGGGCTATCTTTGGGCCACGCCTTCTACAGGATCAATAAATGTCATCACTATTTTCCAAAGCACTTGTCTATCTCGGATTGGTCGATGAAGACCAGGGAGGTCCCGGCGACCTCAATGGTGAGCAATCGGGTAGCAGCGACAATGCCGAGTCCTCTCGCCGGGTAGAACCTGTCGAAGTGGAGCGAAGGGTAGAGCCGCCCCCGACGGCCCGGGCGGCAACAGTTCCGCAAAGTCGCGGCCGTGCACTCAATGTGCCAGCCCCTTCGGCGGCCACCGCCATGGTGCGTCCGGTGGAAATCCAGTCCGACATCCTCTTCATCGAGGAATTTGCCGATGCCCGCGCCCTGGCCGACCGCGTCCGGGACCGGACGCCGGTCGTCCTGGATATGAGGAACATCGATGGCGACATGGTGCGCCGCATCGTCGACTTCTCATCAGGCTTGATTTATGCGCTGGATGGCTCGATGAGAAAAGTGGGTGACGGTTTGGTATTGGTGCTACCTCCGAGAGTCACTCTGAGTCGTGATGAGAAGCGGCGTCTGGCAGGGTTGGGTGCCTACGAACTCGACGATGTAGACGACTGAATTGGCTGACATCGCCGTCACGGTTTTGACGATA
>DATDCF010000056.1:0-5311 GCA_036524475.1 Acidimicrobiia bacterium
TGAAACTGCAGGGCAAGGAATTGGAGTCGGTGGCCAGGGAACTCGTCAAAAAGCATTACGCGGGGTTGGCGAGCGGAAGTTACGTTGTCATGTACCTTCCATCCCAGGCCGTCTACGAGGCTGCGGTAGTCGCTCACCCGGAGGTTCTGGACCGCCTCATGGGCGTCGGGGTGATGGTCGCCGGCCCGAGCGCCCTATTCGCCGTGTTGATGAACATCGGATCGCTCATGAAGGAGCATCGGGCCATCGAACAGGCCGACGAAATTCTCGCTCAGGCCAAAGATCTCCAGGGTCGAATGACCACTTTTGTCGGACACCTCGAGCGGGTAGGAAAGACGCTGGGCAGCACCGTTGGAGCGTTCAATGGCGCGATCGGGTCGTGGACATCGAGTGTTGCTCCCCAACTATCCCGAATTGGCGAGATGCGGGGCGAGCCCATAGACGCTGAAATTCTGCCCATAGACGAGGCTGTTCGAGAACTCCCGGTGTCCGAACGAAGACTCAAGGCCGCAAGCCAGTAGCACCACCACCGGATTGGTCTTGATCGGGGCCGACCAACACGGCTCTTATCGGAAGGAGTGAGGCGTTTCCGTATCGGGAACGCCTCTGTTCCTTCCTGATCCCCCTCGTGGTTCAGAGCCAACTCCCCCGACAGGCTCGAACCACCCCCGTCCAGAACCCGACCGCATATAGGCGGTCTGAGTCTTGACCGAGCCGCCGACGAAATCCCCACATCACGTGACGGCTCTGCGAAGGATTGTCGCCGGGACAGGCTGAGCCCGCCATAGTTCGATAAGCCCAATTGCACTGATTCTCCAGATCAAATCGAACCCGAAACGAGAAACCTGATAGGTGGCTCGAAACTTCGTATTTGAAACGCCCCCGGCATCTCTATAGGTCGTCGTCGAGACGCGGCGACATCTTGGACATTCGAGAGGGAGAAACCATGACTGTCCTGCAAAGAAAAGAAGCGATGGGTGTCGACTCAGCGAAGCTGGGAAAGATCGTCGGATCTGTGGCACTAGTGGCAGCGATCGGGTTCGGGTTCGCTATTGCAATGAGCAATATCAACGACACCGAAACCGTGGCACCAGCCTCAATAGGAGCTACTCAAGGGCTCGCCAAGTCCGCTCAAGTCAACCAGGCCCTAAACGGGGCAGTGGGAACCGCAGCGGTCGGAGCCACCCAAGGGCTCGCCAAGTCCGCTCAAGTCAACCAGGCCCTAAACGGGGCCGTGGGAACCGCAGCTATCGGAGCCTACGGATTGTCACAATCAGCATTGGCCAACCAAGCGCTGAACGGCGAAACCGCAGCATCGACGAGTGGGCCGTTCCTCGCCGGCCATCCGAGCCAGACTCACAAAGGTCGAAATGGCGCGACACCGGCCTCAGGATCGGAATGGTCAACTGTAGGAGATCCAATCTCCGCCAGGATCCCGGACTATCCACAGGGCGACGCCGGGACATCGGGTGGGCCGTCGGGTTCGAATAGCGGGGGTCTGTTCCCCCGATAAGCATCCGACAGACTGGACCCAAGAAGGAGGGGCCTCACCGGCCCCTCCTTTTTGTTGAAGCCAAACGGCTCGGGCAATCAATCAGACCGGAGTGATCCGACTCGAGGGGACCTCCTGTCGACTTACAGATATCGGGTTGGTACTGCACGCCCCTCAGACCGACCAGGCCCGATCATCAACGCCTGTTGGCTGAACGGATCCGCACACCCGGACACCCCGACCATGACGACGTCCCGAGTTTCTTGTATCAGGAACGGCGCCGGGTGCTCTCTCCCGAGTAACACCGGCCCGGAGTCTCAGGACATGCCTGGGTACATGGGGGCGAAAAACCCCGGAGCACTTCCTCCGCTCCGGGGTTTTCCAATGTGGTGCCGGAGATCCGACAAGAGAGGGCCGTCTGTTTGCCAGATGGCCCTCATCTCTATCCCGCTTCCCTCCCCCGTGCCCTACTCCCATGACTCCGGTCCGAGAATCTGACCCCTAGAAGACGGGACGCAACCCACGCCCCGGGTTTCCAGTAAATACCGAGAACCTCGAAGTCTCGTAGGGTCGGCGGCTCTTGAGATACCGCCGGACAGGGTTGTCAATGGGCGGTGCCTGAAGCGGGGCCCATCTCAACAGTTTCGCTCGACGGGAGTTACTTGAATTTGTTCCGTAAAGCATCTGATGCTCCTCGAGTGGCTGCACCGGCTGACCGGCGGTATTACCAACAAGAGAGGGCTGGATCAACGGGTTGATACAAAGAGGTGAAACTCTTAAAGGATTACCCAGGAAGTCTTGATCACGGGACCCTCATCGAGCCGAAAAATGAGGCTTACCGGACCTGGAAGGATCCCATCAAGGGTGAAACGACCGGCGTCATCGGACCGGACGGAAAAGTGAGCCCCACGGCTGTGCAACTCGACGCTGAATGTGGTGTCAGGTGAGAGCCTTCCCATCAGATGGGCAGATGCCTCGTCGTACTCGAGGTCTGCGAGCCACTTACCAGCCTGGAACGACATCATTCTCGCCACAGCAGTAGACCGGACTCCAGTGAGTGCATCATCTGTTGCCGAGTCATATGAAATTTCTGCCAGGTGAGCGTCGATGTCACGCCAGGTGAAGAGGACTTTGGCGAATTCGGATACATCGGCTGGTACGGGATCGGTCTGACTCAGCCCATCGCGAAGTTTTGCGATGATTTCCTCATAGTTGTTGGTCAATTCGCTCATCTTGATTTCTTCCTCCTCGGCTATGAAGAGCCGTCGGTTTCGCGTTTGATACGAGAAATACCCGCCTTGAGGCGATCGAGACATCGTCCTCTGGTAGGTCCCAAACTCCCGACCGGCCGTCCCGTCGCCTGCGATATCTCCTCATAGCTCAAAGCCGGCTCGACAGTGAGAAGCCGTAGGAGTTGTTGGCACTCGTCATCCAGATCAGCAAAGGCGGCCATCACTTCGCGGCTCTCCTCATCGTCGATGATCATGGATTCGAGTGATGGCGATGGATCTTCGATGTCGTACTCGAACTCGGAAGGAATCTGCCTCTCGGCCTTCTTGAGCACACTGAGCGCTTCACGGCGACAGGTGGTGGCCAGCCATCCCGGAAGGCGCTCCGGATCCTGGATCCGGCTGATATTCTCGATGAGCCGAAGCCAGACCGTTTGGGCGACGTCACGAGCTGCGGAGTCATCGAGACGATACCCACGGGCAATTGACCAAACCATCTGGCCGAACCTGTCGACGAGCGCGTCCCAGGCCTCCCGCTCCCCCCCTGCGGCGCGCTGCAGCAATTCGCCATGGGATACGATTTCGATGGCGCGAGCGTAGCTTTCTGCGGGGCGGTGGGCCGAGAAAATTGGTGTTACAGAGCGCTGTGGCATGGATCCTCCGCGCGTTCCAATTCCAATCGCTGGTTGCGATGATTGGGTCCGTTTGGAACCCGTTACCCATGAGAGCAAGAGACCCGCCGCCTGATACGCGATTCAAGAAGTTCACGCGGATCTCGCGTTGGCGGCAACGGCCAGGCCGGTCGGTCGGGCTTCAGCAACCGCCGACACAGACGAACGAGCTAGCAGCGATATAACCGTCCGGTTCCGCCATTGCTTGCCGCTGAGCAGCATCGAGGGCGCGGGATGGGACCAGTCCATCGATGAGGCCCCTGTGGAATTCGAGCATCAGGTTCGCGGTGGCCCGGGAATCGGGTACCAGTCCGATGCTGGCGATAACTGATTTTGTTCCCAGGCCCAACAACGCCGAAGTGAGACCGGTCAATTCGGCGCCGGGCCGTATATCTGTGTACCCGGAATCACATGCCGAGAGGACCATGACGTCAGGGGGCCGGCCGATCCTTTCCAGGTCATACACATTGAAGTCCCCGTCGCCAAGCCGAAGAGCGGAGAACATCGGGTTGGATGCCTCGAAGCTGGCATGACAGGCGACGTGTGCGATTGCGGTACCGCGAAAAGCCTCACCCACCGTTCGACCCGGATCTGTCGGACCAAAGATTCGGGCCTTCCGATAGAGCGCGCGAAGTGAGGCGACTTCAGCCTCCGCGTTCTCGAGATCGGGTCCCGAAGCCAGAACTACCCCCGCGCCCGTGCCATCGAGTGTCTCGGATCGCCACCAGGTTTCGGCCGAAGGGGCGATGGTTACCGTGGCGTCTGCCAGATCCGGCATGACGCCCCAGGGAGCCGCCATCAGTGGGCCGGGCGGAATCAGGACGACGTCGTCGCTCAGTCCACTCAGAGGAGCAAAGACCACCTTGCTGAAATCCGCGACCCCTGCCCGGACATCACCTGGATCACGGTTCAGTCTTGCTGCCCTTCGTAGATCGAATCGGAGCCGACTCAGGGCAGTCGCGGCGTCAAAGCCCGACGCCAACTCGACCAGCCGAAATCGACTGTCGCGGACCACAACGGCGAACAGGTCGTCGCCCACAGCACCGAGTTCGATCAGTGTCCTACCGCCAAGCGTCTCGAGAAGGTCGCTGACCCGCATCTCTCTCGTTGAGGTGTCACTCGAGGTACGGATCCGATTAACGGCGCGGATTTCCTCCTGGAGGAGGCGCTGTCGTCTGATCAGCTGATGGTCGTCGACGTTGTCAGGTTTTCGGAGCTCAGCGGTCACTCGCCGAAGTTCGGCGAGCAAGTCAGATTCGGGGTCGTCACCATCGGGGACGACCGGCGGGTAACGGAGTGCCCTCCCTCTGGTTCGCTCCATCCATTGGAGAACCCGTCGCGGTCTTCCAGAGGCAACCGCCAGGTTGAGGCCGATCGTTCCCATCTGGTCGCCAAGACGTTCAATGCCGGCTCGCAAGTCGGTAGCCCCAAGTCCGGACTGATATGCATCGAGCAGGTTGAGCCCGGCGCGTGCAGCAGAGTCGGCCCCCTGACGGTCACCGTCTGCCATACGCAACATGGCAACAGCCAACCACTTCTGGATGCGGAGCTCCACCGGGCCGGTGCGCACGGCGGTGAGGCGTTGCAGTGCAGATCTTGCCGCCTCAATGTGTCCGAGATCAATGCTCATTCGCCCGACAAGGACCGCGGCCGAAGCCGATGCATAAACAAGGCCGGCCGCTTCCAAGTCGCTGGCGAGCTCCTGGGCTCGGCCGAGGAGTTCGGTCGACGCGCCTTCTTTGAGGTAGGCCGCCTCGACGGAGACAGAATCGGCCCGGAGCGCCCAGACCTCGCGACCCTGATTGCGAAAAAGAGTCGCCGATCGTGACGCAAGTCGATCGGAAAGCGTTGGATCGTCCGCATAGAATGCCGCCCGGGCGGCTACCAGCAAGGCCTCGGCCTCATCGGCCGAACGCCGG
>DATDCF010000057.1:0-4832 GCA_036524475.1 Acidimicrobiia bacterium
GACATCGAGGGCATCAAAACTCCGTGGGCGCCGGATCTCTCGATTGTCGCTGTTGGTTTCGATGACGATGACCTGGGGCGACGGGCGATGGACGCGGTCAATGCCAATCGCAAGGTTCACATGAGTTCCACCCTCGTCGGCAACCGATTTGTCCTCAGACTTGCGATCCTCAACCGGAGAACCAATAAGAGCCACATCGACCACGCACTCGAGATCATCGAGAAGACTCTGATTGGTTAGTGATTACTTGAGTGTCATTGACACCGGGAGGTGTTTGATCCCGGAGATGAAGTTGGATCGAAGTCGATCTGGCTCCCCCGTGATCTCATAACCCGAGATTCGGGAGAGGAGCTCCTCGAAGAGGATCCGCACCTCCAGTCGGGCTAGGGCCGCTCCGAGACAGACATGACGCCCTGTCCCAAAGCTCACATGATTGTTGGGTTTCCGACCCAGATCGAACCGGAAAGGGTCCGCAAACTGGTCCTCGTCGTAGTTCGCCGAGGTGTACCACATCACCACGCGGTCGCCCTCACCGATCGGCACCCCTCTTACCTCGGTGCCGGCCGTGGCGGTCCGGCGGAAATGCATGGTTACACCCGACGCCCTCAAGATCTCTTCGGTGGCGAGCTCGGACATCGATGCCGGGTCGACGTGCCATTGTTCCAGCTGCGAGGGATGATTGGCCAGGTAGACGAGCCCATGAGAGATGGTGTGACGGGTGGTCTCGTTTCCGGCAACCATCATCAACGTGAAGAAGTTCTTGAACTCAAGGTCGGTGAGCGGATCGCCTTCGGGTTCGGCGTGAAGGAGGGCCGAGATGACATCGTCCGCTGGCGATTCCCTGCGTTCCATCGCCATCTGCTCTGCGTATTTGAACACCTCGAGGGCGGCGGGCGACCGAAATGGGAGCAGCCGGTATTCTTCGGTGTCGACCTTGTCGATGATCACCGGGGTGTACTCGGGGTCGGCATTGGAAATCATCTGGTCTCCCCATGCGACCAGCTTCCCGGCGTCGCTCTCCGGGACACCCAAAAGACGGCAGAGCAGCCTGATCGGCAGTTCACGAGCGATTTCGGTGACAAAATCGAAATCACCCTGCGGCAGCACGGTGTCGAGGACGTGGCCCGCCAGCACCCGGAATGCGTTCTCGTATGTCGCCACCACCTTCGGCGTGAATCCTGGCTGGACCAGTCGCCGCAGTCTGGTGTGCTCCGGGGGGTCCAGCTCCATCATCGTTCGTCGGGCATGCAGTTCGTCGTCGGCCATCGACTCGATGCGAATTCCCCGCGCCGCGCTGAAGCGGTTGTAATCCCGGCTCACTTCGATCACATCGGCGTGTTTGGTGATTGCCCAGAACCCGGTTCCATCCGACTCCTCGACCCAGGACACCGGGTCGGTCTCCCTGAGTCGTTTGAATGCGGCATGGGGAAATCCCCGCAGATAGGTGTCGTGCGATGTGATGTCGGCGAAAGGGTCGCCAAGGTCTTCGTGGAGGACGTTGTTTGCCATGAGGTCGTTAGGAAGCGAACATAATCGCAATCGCAACGCCATGTACCGTGAGGCTCAATGACCGAATACCGAAGAATCCTTCTCGATGGTGTTGAAACCACGGTCGAACTCGCCAGCGGCAAGTTGATCGCAGCCGACGGTCGGATTGTCGCGGTTGACGGGGCCAATCATCTCCCACCGGTCGTGCCGACCAAAATCCTCGCCTGTCATCTCAACTACCGGAGTCGGGTGGACGAGTTCATGACCAAACTTCCTCCGGCCCCGACCTACTTTCACAAGCCCACGACTGCTTTGAACTCTCACCGGGGCGATGTTGTCCGTCCCGAGCGTTGCAAGTACCTCAACTTCGAGGGTGAGATAGCCATCGTGATCGGTAAGACCTGCCGGAATACCTCGCCAGCAGGGGCCGGGGAATTCATTGCCGGCTACACCATCGCCAACGACTTCGGACTGCACGACTTCCGGGATACCGACGCCGGATCGATGCTCCGGGTCAAAGGTTCGGACACGCTGTGCCCGCTGGGTCCCGGCCTGGTCACGGACTGGGACTTCCACAACAAGGGAATCCAGACGATGGTCAACGGGGAGACAGTGCAGAGCGGAAACACAGCTGAGATGGAATGGGATATGCATTATCTGGTTGCCGACCTGGCGAGAACGATCACACTCCTCCCCGGCGACGTGATCCTGAGCGGCACGCCGGCAGGCTCCCGCCCCGTTCAGCCGGGGGACGTCGTCACTGTCGAGGTCGAGGGTCTCGGGGCGCTCGTCAACACAATCGTCACCGGCCCAACCGCGATTCGTGACGATGTCGGAGCCCAGCCGAGCGAGTCCGAGGAAGTACTATCTACCGCGTTCGGGGGCGATTGGGAGTTCCGGGGAGTTCGGGCGCCGCACGGCCCCGGGGCAAAGCATTACGAATCGGAGGTCGAATGACACCGCTCGTTGGGATAACTGCATGGCGGAGAGAACTCGGCACCTATCTGGGGCGAGAGCGGCTTCAAACTCTCTCGGATTACTACTCCAACGCTGTGATTGCCGCTGGCATAACACCGATCATTTTCCCAAACGGCCAGGCGTCGGAAAGCGCGGGGAGGCTGGTCGGGTTGGTCGACGGCTTGATCCTCTCGGGTGGTGACGACGTCAGCCCCGAGACCTATGGCGAAACCATTACGAATGCCACCGGCGACGACACCACTGTCGACCAATTCGAAATCGCCCTGGTCCGGGAAGCGCGCGCTCAGGGCAAACCGGTCCTGGCGATTTGCCGGGGCTTGCAACTGCTCAATGTCGCGCTGGGTGGCACCCTGCACCAGGACGTCACCGGCACCCCGGTGCACGCGCCATTCGAACCTGTCGGGGACCCCGAGGATATGGCGAGCCGCTTCCACGTCGTCTCCCTACGGCCCGACTCAATACTGGCTGGGCTCTACAAATCTCAGGAGATCAAAACCAACACGCTCCACCATCAAGGCGTCAAAGACCTGTCGCCCGAACTAATCGTCGAGGGGACCACGGACGATGGATTGATCGAGGCGGCGCGTTGTGAAGGCTCGTGGTGGGCTTTAGGCGTGCAGTGGCATCCGGAGCGATCCAGTTTTGAAGAGAGAGAACCTCTGTTTTCTGCTTTCCGGGAGGCTCTCAGCCCGCGTTGACCCCGGTCGCGAGGACGCCACGTAGGTCTTCGAGACGGTCCGAATTCACACGATAGAAGACCCATCTTCCCTGTTTGGTGCCGTCGACGAGCCCCGCTTCCCGAAGGATCCTGAGATGATGCGACACCGTAGGCTGCGATAACCCGAGAGGCCCCTCCAGATCACAGCCGCAGGCGGCACCGTCGGGTGCTGCCGCCAGCATCGACACAATCCTCAAACGTACCGGATCGCCCAGGGCCGCAAACGCCGACGCGATGTCGGAAGCATCCGCCTTATCGACGACACCGTCAAATAGAGGCGTGCAACAGAATTGTGCACTCATGACTTTGCTTCCATTTTCGATGGTCATAGTTCTGCCCTCACTAATTGATGCCTCGGCCTCCATCATCGGCCTCGCTATTGATGGCTCGTATTGACATTAGTCGATACATTGATATAGTTCGATACATCGAAGTTCATCAATCTATTCCAAAGGAGGAGTGATGAATAGTTTCGACGTAGATCCCGGTTGTTGTGGCGGCGGAGGCTGCTGCTAATCGGCCGGTAGGCGGGGGTTATCGGCCACCGGTCGGTTGCCCCCGCCACTCCCATCTCGCTACGAAGAGAGCATCTCCATCGTTGCGGCACCCTCACCGCAATCACCGAGGATCGGGCAGTATTCGCACCAGGGGCCACCCCTCCTGGTCAATTCGTCCCCGTTTGTCCAAGCCGTTCGCAGTTCGTCGACCATCGCCCCGACCTCAAGTGCCAATTCTGCCACTGCGTCGTCCGACGGTTCAGAGCTGAAAGTCTCCCCGGTTTTTACCGAAACGGCCATTACCGACTGCGGAAGTTGCTCATTCTCGAGCACCCACAAGAGGGCATAGAACATGAGCTGGCCTTCGGCCTCACCGAGTGCTCCGGTCTTCCAGTCGACGAGTCGGACATCGAAGCCGTGACCGAATACGGCATCGATCTGACCGACGAGGGTGAGAGCCTCCGCCGCCTCGATTTCGAACATCACCTCGGCTGCGGTGAATCCATCCTGGGGTACCCGGACGAATCGCTCATAGAGATCTCTGACCTGAGCGACGACTCCCCGTAACTCGGAGGGCTTGAGCCCCAGCTCGACCAGGGTGTTGCCCAGGTTCATGCTCTTTCCCATCTCCTGACGACACGCCATCTCGAACTCGTCTGCTTCGATTGGACCAACTGTCAGGTGTCTCTTGAAGATCTGATGGGCGAGACTTCCAACGAATGAAACAACTGTCGGCTTGCCGAAATACCCCTGGAATCGGGCATTCGCCCGTTGCGGACATTGCCGGTACGTCATGAACGCCGTGGCCGAAACACGTAGCGGGTCACCAGGAACCGTGGGAACTATTCGGGTTTTCGCCACGTCAAAACATTAGACGTGGCCGATTCAGCAAAAGGGCAAGACACCGTTACCATTCCCCCAGGGCCTCGGGTCGGTTGGACGACCCAATCAATGAACCAGCATCTCTCTTTTCGGAATTCCCCTAAAACCGCGTCCGCAATTCTCGCAGCCGGGGTGCTCCTGTTCGTTCTCTTCGCCTATGTCGCCACCCGCGTTGCCTCCCAGGGAGAAGTCATGGGCCACGTCGAAGTCGCCGAGACCGATCTTGGTGGCCTCGACCCCGAAACCGCATTAGGGACCATGGTCCAGGT
>DATDCF010000058.1:0-18931 GCA_036524475.1 Acidimicrobiia bacterium
GGGTCGGGGGCCTGGTTTTGGATTCGGTACCTCATTCTCATAGACATCGAGCCCGGCGCCTCTTATCCGCCCCTCCCGCAGTGCAGCCTCGAGGGCTCCTTCATCCAGGATGGGTCCTCGAGAAGTATTGATGAGGATGGCGGAGGGCTTCATCAACGAGAGGAGGTGCTCATCCACCAGGCCCTGGGTGTCTTTTGTCAGAGCGGTGCAGAGCATCACGAAGTCCGATTCCATGAATAGATCCTCTATCCCCCGATATTCGGCATTACCGATGGCAAATTCCTCTGCCGGACTGAGACGGTTTCGTTTGTTGTAGACGATGTTCATCTCACATGCGGCAGCGCGCTTGGCGACATGCGAACCAATCGTGCCCATGCCAACAATGCCCAGCGTCTTGCCATAGAGTCGGGTGCCGAGAAAAGCTGTGGACTGGTTCTGTGTCCATTTCCCATTACGAAGGAGGATTCCAGCCTCCGGAATCCTCCAGGCGGTGGCAACCAGCATCGCGAACGTGAACTCGGCCGCCGTCTTGCTGATGACATTGGGAAGTCCGCTAACGGGGACCCCGCGGAGAGTGCAAGCTTTTTGGTCCACGAAAGTGGCTTTCATGTGCATGGCCGCAACCAGCTTCAGATTCTTCGCTGCGTCGATGACCTCTTCATCGAAATCGATCTCAGCCATGGCGTAGAGGATGTCTTTGTCGCCGACTGCGGCCACCACCTCATCGTGGGGCATCGGTCCATCGGTGCCCTTGTAGACGGTGACATCGCCCAGCTTCTCCAGTTTCTCGAAGGCGATCTCTGGGATCAGCTGCGGAACGAATATCTTGGTCATTTTGGCCTTTGTTGTCAGGGGTTATGGGAAACGACCTGCCCTTGAACGGCGATAAGTGCTCGGACCAGGTGAGATGTCGTTCATTTCCACCCTAACTGCCCAACAGGGCCCACACGAGCGCCCCAAGATCCCGGGTAACGGAGTTATTCACACCCGAGGTGCACGAGCAACAAACGATGCGAGGGGACCGATCATGCGACTCGCCGATCGGTCCCCTCCGCCGCTGTAGTCCTGGGTGGGAAACCGCTAGCCAGGGAAGGCTTCGTCGTAGACAGCTTGCAACTCTGGCGTTGCCGGGCCACTGAACCCGCAATAGTTGACGACGCCGTCGTATGCGGAGATCAGATACTGCTCACCCTCGGTGAATTCGATGCTTCCAATGAGGGCCTCGAGGCCAGCCGGGGCCGACAGTTCGACTGAGGAGGCGTCTCCGCCGACGTACCACTCGTCAACCGTGAGCGTGACGGTTTCGCCTTCGATCGCGGTCACGGTGCCGGCGAAAGCCAACGGAACGTCATCAAGGATGTCAGCCGTCAAGACCATGCAGCTAGCCAACGCGTCCGGCTCCCCGAGGGATAGAGCTAGCGGAGGCTCGGCCGGTGTGTCCGTACCGTTGAAGAGGACAAACCCTCCCAGGACGAGGGCGACAACCGCCGCCGCTCCAATTAGGAACCTGACTGGCCCGCGGCTCGATGATTCTGTATTCGTTTCCATGATTCCTTCCAACAATTCATGCGACGACGAATCGTCGACACTTCGGACAACCACGTCGGAGGAGATGGGATCGAGAGCTTGAATTTTCATGCGAAGTTCGCGGTCGTCCATCACATCTCCTTTGCGTGCTTTTCCGTTATGTGTCCGGAAGTCGATCGATCCTGTCGCTCCAATTCGGCGAGGAGCTTCTTCTTGACCCGGGTCAACCGAAGACTCACCGAATTCGGGCTCGAGTCGAGGACAACGGCGATCTCCCTGGGCTCCAACTGTTCCCATGCCCAGAGGCGGACCAGCTCACGATCGTGCGCACTCAAATTGGAAATGGCCAGGTCGAGTTGCGGCAGTTGTGAGTCGGGGCTTTCGACAGTCGGGGCGGGCGGCAAAGGTTCGGCATTGAGCCGATCGACGAGTCTGAGGTGGCGCTGTTCTGAGCGTCGTCGGTTGGCCAGAATTCTTCGTGCGACTCCGTAGCTCCAGGGCAAGGCTCCGTCCGACGGCGCATCGTCGATGCGTCTCCAGACCACCAGCATGACCTCGGACAGCACGTCATCAACGACATCCCGGGAGGCGCGTCGCAATAGATATCGCTGCAGGGGCTCGAAGACCTCTGCTGCGATTGCCTCAAAACGGGCGCGCCGGTTGAATTCTTGCCTCACCACTGAATAAATGTCCGGATCCCGACCGATCCTGTCATCCAATTGGGGACAGGGCCAATTCTGGCTAGAGTTCGCAACCGATATTCAAAACTAGAGAAAGAGTTTCGATGCCCATACTTGACTTGTTCTGGACCATGTTGTGGTTCTTCCTGTTCTTCGCGTGGTTGATGTTGCTGTTCAAAGTGTTCACCGACATCTTCCGGTCGGAGAGCAGCGGCTGGACAAAAGCCATCTGGTGCTTTTTTGTGATTTTACTCCCACTCCTGGGAACCTTGTTCTACCTCATCTTCAACGGTGGAGAAATGGCACAACGCGATGTTGAGTCAATGGCGGCGGCGGAGAAGGCGCAACGGGACTACATCCAGAACGTCGCCGGCGGCAGCGCTAGCACCGCCGACGAACTGGCAAAACTTGGCGACCTGAAGGCGAAGGGTGTCCTCAGCGAGGAGGAGTTCGCCGCCCAAAAGGCCAAGATCCTCGCCTAGACCAACCGACAAAGCGATCGAGAAGGCTGTGGCCCGTGCCACAGCCTTCTTTAGTTCTCAGGCTTCGCTCAGATCAGACCTGTCGTCGCCACGGCCAGATGCCGTGGTTCCGCATCCGATACCCGGAAGGCATCCCCGACATCGCTGATGTTTTCGGCGCTGGTCAATGCTATTACCGCAGGGCCTGCACCTGAACGGGCCGCGTGCCATGCGCCGGCGTTGCGAACCCGTTGGATTGTCAGTGCCACCTCCGGTGTCAATCCCGCCCTTGCCGTTTCGTGGATCTCGTCGCCGTGCGCCGCCGCGAGGAGATGAGGGTCGGCCGACATCATTCCTGCAATCAAGGCAGATACCCGTGAGAGGGAACGGGTGACCACCTCTCGTGGAAACGTGGTCGATACCACCGACCTGGCCGAGGTGGTCGATAACGATCCATCGGGCACACCCACAACCACATTCAGCGATGGATGAAGCGGGAGGCGTATCGGCATCCCTTCCGCCGGAACCAGGATGAACCCGCCGTAGACGGCCGCTGCGACGTTGTCCGCATGGCCTTCCAACTCGCTCGCCACCCGAAAGACATGGTCGAGAGAGTAGGCCCCGTCGATGGCGAGGGACGCCGCCGCGACACCAGCCGCAAAGGCCGCAGCCGAAGAACCCAGACCTTTCCCGAGAGGGATGTCGCTGTCGACGACAAGTGCCAGTGTGTTGTGTTCCCCGACGGATTTGCGGGCTGCAAACAGGACGCCGTCCGTGTCCGGGCCAACCGGGCGATGCTCACCAACGTGCTCGATCGACCACTCGTCGGCGGGTGTCGCTGTGACTGTGCAGCGCATCTCCAGAGCCAGCGCCAGGGTGTCAAATCCCGGTCCGAGATTGGCGCTGGTCGCGGGAGCGGAGACAGTGGAATGTGAAATCACGGTTGGAGCCTATTCACGATTAGCGTTTTAGCCGTGGCTGAACTCCTGGGAATAGACGACCTCCTCCCCGAACTGATCATCGGTCTCGGCCTGGCGCTGTTGATCGGAAATGGCCTTGCCTGGTGGAAGAACCGCCAGGGAGCGGTCCCCGAAGGGGTCGAGGATGCCACCTACCGCCCGGGCCGGGTCCGCTTCTTGATCGCGATTGGAGTAATCATGACAACCTGGGGTGTAATCAGCCTCTAAACCACGTTCCGACGGAACATGATGCCAATAGTGGCACGAGGAGGGGATAGAAGGCCTGTCTAGTCATGGATCCGGGGACTTGGTACGATCCGAGCGACAATACGCGGGTGTAGTTCAATGGTAGAACTTCAGCTTCCCAAGCTGAGAGCGAGGGTTCGATTCCCTTCACCCGCTCCCTCCGACATTCCCGAGGTGGCAATGGCCGCAGCCGCCTGAACTGATACAGAAGTCGGCGACGGACGTCGTTTGGCCACTCGCCAAGACGGGTATCTCGCTTACGTGAGCATCTTGACCAAAACTGCACGCGGCATTTACGGGATCGCCCGCCGTCTGCCACTCATCATCGGATTGAGTGCCACCGGTTGGATCGCATACTCAGCCTTCCGGACCCGAGATCAGATTCCACTTCCGGATCCGCTTGGATCGGACCTCCGCATTATCGAGACACCGACTTCGGGGGCGATAGCCCTGCACGAGTCGGTCAACCGACACCAACAAGTCGAGAGTCCTCCGGTGCTTTTGGTACACGGGGTCAATGCAGCAGCATCATCGGTCGAGATGCTCCCACTGTTCCACCAGGTGGAACACCATCGTCATACCGTCGCCATGGACCTCCCCGGCTTCGCCCACTCTGAACGGGGGAGGCGCCAGTACACCCCGGACTTGATGGCCAACGCCATAGTGAGCGCCCTCGACTCCATAGGCCGGCCTTGCCATGTCGTTGCCCTCTCCCTTGGCGCCGAGTTTGCGGCTCGTGCCGCGAGCAACCGTCCAGACCTCGTCCAATCCCTGACGCTCATTTCCCCTACCGGGATGGGGAGCAAGTTACGCGGCGAACCCGACACGGCCTCGCCTTTCGACCGGATACTCGACATTGGCCCTGTCGCGCAGGCCATGTTCGACCTTTTGGTGACCGAGGCGTCCATCAACTACTTTCTCTCAAAGAGTTTCGTAGGAGAAGTAGATCCGGCGTTGAGCGGGTTCGCTGTGGTCTCTGGCAAGCAGGTTGGGGCGCGCCACGCTCCCGTGGCGTTTCTCAAGGGAACGCTGTTCACAGCCGACGCCCTCGATGCTCTCTACCATCCACTGACAGTTCCTACGCTCGTCCTTTACGACAGGGACGCATATACCGACTTTGCCCTTCTGCCGGAGTTTGTCAGCGGCGGGGGGCCGATGCGCCGCGCCGAACGAATTCCGGACACCAATGGGTTGCCTCAATTTGACCGCCCTGACGCAACCGTCGATGCGATATTCAAGTTCTGGAAAGAAGTCGAAGGACACCTGACGGCGTAATCAGGCGACACCCACAAAACTCTCGCTTCTTCTACGATGCGCTCTCACATGGAGGCCAAGCTTGATATTTTCTGATCGGTCCATAAAGGAAGCGTTGGCGAGCGGGACCATCGTCATCGACCCTTATGAACCGAGCTACGTCCAACCTTCCTCGGTCGATCTCAGGGTCGCCAACGGTTTCCGGGTCTTCGTCAATCACAAGTACTCCGAGATCGACCCCAGGGCACCCCAATCGGACCTGACCCAGCTCGTCGAAGTTGGAGACGAGGAGCCCTTTATGCTTCATCCCGGGGAGTTCGTGCTCGGGTCGACACTCGAGCGTGTCCGACTCGGCAACGATGTTGTCGCCCGGCTCGAGGGCAAGTCGTCTTTGGGGCGCCTCGGACTCCTCATCCACTCCACGGCCGGATTCATCGACCCCGGATTTGAAGGACACATAACGCTGGAGCTCTCTAACGTGGCGACCCTGCCAATCGCCATCTATCCCGGCATGAAGATCGGACAGATCAGCTTCTATCAGATGACGACCGAGGCCGAATATCCTTATGGTTCGCCTGAGTTGGGGTCGAAGTATCAGGGTCAGACGGGGCCAACTGCCAGCAGGTCCCACCGCGACTTTAGCGGCAATGACTAGTCAAATCGGGTGAATCGGCAGTAGTCACCGAAACTGCCCGTCGCGGTGCCCGAGGAGGTGCATACTTGTGTCAGTACTTCTCCTGGATTGAGTCCCCGGTGAGATTTACCCCTCTGGCGACAACCTTCGGGTTGTCGCTTGCTTCTTTCCTGAGGCCCTAGATCGAAACCCGGGTCCCCAACTCGACGACACGGGTCGAACTCAGCCCGAAATACTCGGCAGCACTCGTCGCATTCCGGTACATGAGCAAGAAAAGGGCGGAGCGTAGACGGCGGAATCCGACGGCCTCGTTCATCAAAGACTCGCGTCCTATGAAATAGGAGGTCTCGGCCGGGATGAATCCCAGGTCCGAATCGACGATGTCGTACAGGGCGGCTGGTACCAGAGGTTCCTCCGTGAAGCCGAAAAGAAGGACCACCTGGTAGAAGCCCTCACCAAGCGAGTGGACCGTCACCCGTTTCGCTCGGGGCACCCGCGGCGTGCTGGCTGTGTGAACCGCCACGAGGACAACCGTTTCGTGGAGAATCCTGTTGTGTTTCAAATTGGCGAGAAGAGCCGGCGGTGTGGCCCCTGGCTCGGGAAAGAGGTAAACGGCGGTTCCAGGAACACGGATCTGCGGGTGAGCCGAGATGGAGCCGATAAACCTCTCGACGGGTAGCTCTCCCCGTCGAATTCGATCGGCAATGCGTCTGCGCCCCAGCTTCCAGGTGGTCATGATGAGGAAAATAACACCGCCGACCACGAGCGGGAACCATCCCCCTGCAGGGATCTTGATGATGTTCGCCGAGAAAATGGCAAGATCGATCGCGAGAAAAACGGCAGTTAGGCTCATGGCAACCGGGCGGCTCCAGTTCCATCTCTCCCGCATCACCACATAGAGCAGAACGGTTGTGATGACCATCGTGGTGGTGACGGCAACACCGTATGCGGCTGCGAGGTTGGTCGACGATCGGAAGGCGAGGACGAGACCGACGCATGCGACCATCAACGCCCAATTGATAGATGAAATGTAGACCTGCCCGATCTCCCGAGGTGAGGTGTGGTCGATGTCCATTCGGGGGAGATACCCCAACTGAACGGCCTGCATCGTCAGTGAGAATGCACCGGAAATCAAAGCCTGGGAAGCGATGACTGTCGCCATCGTGGCAATTATCACGAGCGGAACCACCGCCCACTCCGGCGGCATCCTGAAAAACGGGTTGTCGATCGTGGAAGGATCCGATATCAGCATGGCCCCCTGCCCGAAGTAATTGAGGAGCAGGGCCGGAAACACCACAGCCGCCCACCCGATTCGGATCGGACGTTTCCCGAAGTGTCCCATATCGGCGTAGAGAGCTTCCGAACCGGTAACGACGAGGAACACAGCACCCATGGCATGGAAGGCCTGTCGGGGAGTGTCGACTAGAAACTGGACTGCGTAGGCAGGGTTGATGGCCTTGAAGATCGGCCAATAATCGTTGACATGGAGAAGGCCTAACAACGCCAACAGAGCAAACCAGACCACCATCACCGGACCAAAAATCGCACCCACGGTGGACGTCCCCCGTTTCTGGATACTGAAAAGAGCAATCAGGATCCCCACCGCGATCGGGATCACGTATGGCTCAAGGGACGGCGCCGCCACTTCGAGGCCTTCAACAGCAGCCAGAACAGAAATCGCCGGTGTGATTATCCCGTCGCCGTATAGGAGTGCTGTACCGAACAGGCCGAGCAGGATCAGGGCCCATTTGACCCTGTCGGCGCGAGCTTTACGGGCGGGTGCAAGCAACGCCGTGAGTGCGAGAATCCCGCCCTCACCATGGTTATCGGCCCGCATCACGAAGACCAGGTATTTGATACTGACCACCAGGACCAACGCCCAGAACATCAGTGAAAGAATCCCCATGACGCTCGTCTCGTTGACGCCCAACCCCTCCGCGGCGACAAACGACTCTCGGAAGGCGTAGAGAGGGCTCGTCCCTATGTCACCGTAGACGATCCCGAGGGCACCCACTGACATCAAGAGGAGGTAGCGTTTTCCCTTTGAAGGATGAGGGACCGAGTGAGGATGTGGTGAAGTCCCGGCTGGTTTCAAGCCGTTCTGGATTTCGGAACTCTCATCTCCGTTGGACACGAAGAATCAGGCTAACCGTCCACGGGTGGAATCAGTACTCCGATTTGTCGCTAGATGATGTCATGGCCCAGGTTGGCGAATCTGGTGAATTCCGGTTGGAAAGTAAGACGAACCGGCCCGGTCGAACCGGCGCGATGCTTGGCTACGATCACTTCGGCGATTCCCCGGTTTTCGGTGTTCTCGGGGTTGTAGTACTCGTCGCGATAAATGAACATGACGACGTCGGCGTCCTGTTCGATCGAGCCCGATTCACGCAGGTCGGAGAGACGGGGACGTTTATCTTCTCTCGACTCGAGTGATCGGTTCAACTGCGATAGCGCAATGACCGGAACTTCCAGCTCCCGCGCCAGATTCTTCAAATTCCGGCTGATCTGAGCGATTTCCTGCTGCCGATTCTCCCGCCCCGATGCTTCCATCAACTGGATGTAGTCGACCACGACCAGCGAAAGACCCTTCTTCCGCTTGAGCCGCCTGCACTTGGCCCGGATGTCGGTGATGGTCACGATGGGCGAATCGTCGATATAGATCGGCGCCTGATACATCTTGCCGGCAGCGTCGACAACCTTCTGCCAGAGCGGGCCGAGCTGGCCCGATCGCAGTTTCATCGAGTCGACCTTGCCAACCGAAGACAGGATCCGTTGCACGATCTCTTCTTTGGACATTTCCAATGAGAAGACCGCCACCGGCTCGCCTGCGATTGCGGCGTTGGTGGCGATGTTCATCATCAGGCTCGACTTTCCCATGGCCGGCCTGGCCGCGATAACGATCAGGTTTGCCGGCTGCATGCCGGCGAGCTTCTTATCGAGATCGACAAACCCTGTGGCCAGTCCGGCGAGCTCATCGCCTTGTTGTTCGAGCATCTCGATGCGCTCGAGAACATCATTGAACATCGGGCCGATCTCGAGAAGGGTTTGCGACGTCCTCTTCTCGGCAACGGAGAGAACCGCTTGCTCGGACCGATCGAGGACATGTCCGACCTCCTCATCGAGGTTGAAGGCAAAATCGGTGATCGATGCCCCTGCCCTGATCAGCTCGCGGCGTTTGGCATGCTCATCGACGATGCCCGCGTAATAGGTGACGTTTGATGTGGAAGGGACGATGTCGACCATGCGGGTGAGGTATTGGAGGCCACCCACCTTCTCCAACTCCCCCTGACGACGGAGGGCTTCAGACACCGTGACCACGTCAACGGCCTGGCCGGTATCGAAAAGTGTCCTTATCGATTCAAAAATCGCCTGATGGGCGGGGACGTAGAAATCTTCCGGGTGGAGTTGGTCCATGACGTCGTTGACGGCGTCCTCGGAGAGGAGAACTGCACCGATAACCGACTCCTCGGCCTCGCGTGAATGCGGTGGGTTGCGATAACCCGGCCTCATCTGTCGGTCGTCAAAAGTCGTCGTCATAAGTCGTCCTCAACTACAAGATGCCATAAGGCTGGGACAGATTTATCCGGCAATTTCGGGGCCCAGACGCGCAGGACCCCGCCGGGGGAAGCTGACTACTGCCTCAGCGGGGGAATTACGACCAACTTAGACGGGGACCGGGCGGTCCACCAACCTGGAGTGCTCTATGTTTTTCGCGACCGCCAGATTTCTCAAAGATCGCGAAAACAGAGACTAATTTCGCGAGAAAAGCGACGATCTAGGCGGGGATTATGTCGAGTGTTACCGGGAACTGGACATCCGGGTGGAGGTTTACATTCACCTCGTGGAGTCCGATCGATTTGATCGCCTTTGGAATCTCGACGTGCTTCTTGTCGAGGTCGACCCCGGCAAAACGACGGATTCCTTCGACGACGTCTGCAACCGAAACGGAGCCATAGAGCTGGCCTTCGTCACCGGCTTGTGCCGCGAGGACGACGCGTGTGCCGACGAGCTGAGTGGCAACCTTCTCGGCCTCATCCTTGGCCTTACGTTCTGCCTCGACCCGGGCCTCGCGAATTGCCTCCGCTTGCGCCAGGGCGCCATCGTTGGCCTTTACCGCCTTTTTCTTGGGGAGCAAGAAGTTGCGGGCGTATCCATCGCTGACATCGACGACATCGCCACGTTTTCCAAGTTCGCCCACATCGGAGATGAGTATCAGCTTCATCGTGTCGAGATGTAGGGAAGGAGCGCCATCTCTCGTGCGTTCTTGATGGCTACAGCTATCTCACGCTGATGACGGGGACAGTTTCCGGTGACACGACGGGGCCGGATCTTGGCCCGGTCCGACGTGTACTTGCGGAGGATTGCGACGTCTTTCCAGTCGATTGTTGCGGTCTTGTCCGTGCAAAAAGCGCAGGGCTTGGTGCGGATCCGGCGGGTGTCGGGACCGCGACGTCGACCCTGCTGGGGCCGTTTGTCACTATTGGTACTTTTTCTACCCATGAAATATTTCTCCTGGTTACAAATTCTGGTTTAGAAGGGCGCTTCGTCAGGCCCGTAGTCGTCGCGGGCGACCGGAGCAGGTGGAACCTTGTCCCCACCGCCACCTCCGCCGTTGCCACCGAAATCTCCGCCTGATCGTTGGGTCTTGTTGACCGATGCGGTGGCCCAACGGAGCGACGGACCGATTTCATCGATCTGCACCTCGACCACAGATCGGTTTTCCCCTTCGGGGGTTTCCCAGGTCCGCTGCTCGAGACGACCGGTCACGATGACCCTGGTCCCCTTCTGCAACGACTCGGCCACAGTCTCGGCTTGTTCCCGCCAGACGGTGCCGGTAAAGAAGCTCGTGGCCTCTTGCCACTGGTCGTTCTTGTCCTTCCAACTGCGATTTACCGCAAACCGGAGTTTGGCGAGAGCGACCCCGGACGGGGTGAAGCGGAGTTCCGGGTCATCGACCAGGTTTCCGATAAGAGTTACGTTGTTTGACATTGAGATCTCCTCTGATCACATCTACCGACGATCATGCCGGGTCGGTAGGACGGATTCCAGTCAGTCGTCTGTTTTGACGATCTTGTGTCGGATTACATCGTCAGAAAGCGAAAGCATTCGGTCGAGAGCGTCGACCGGCTCGGCTCCACTCTGAAATGTGAGAACCGTGTAGTAGCCCTCGGAAATGTGATCGATCTCATAGGCGAACCGGCGCTTTCCCCATTGATCACGCTTGTTGACAGTGCAACCAGCGTCAGATAGGTACGACTCGAGTTCGCCGATCTTGGACTCGACCTCATCTTCGGCCAGATCAGGCCGATGGATCGTCATTAATTCATAGTCGCGCATTTGACCTCCTGTGGACATCCGTTTGGAAGGCCCCAACCTCACCCGATTCGGGTTTGATGGAGCAGGGGTTTTGCTCCCGACAGCGCGTGTGTCGGTGCAATCCGGAGTGTAACTCATCGCTCCCTAAACCCATATTCCAGAGTAAGTGGAGGCGTGATCCGACACGGCTAGCTCACCCGCTACGGCGGAACTACTCGAATTCGACGGGGTCACCGATTTCGAACTCGAACACTCCTAGTGGCGTCTCCAGCGCAGTGGCGACTTCTTCGACCGAGTCGTACCCGGGACAGGGTTCTCCTGGACATGGTTCCATCTCCAGGGTATTGACGATGACACCGGCATCGTCGATAAACCAGATGTCCAGGGGGATGACCGTATTCCGCATGGTGAAGCTCACCGTCCGGGATTCGCCGAACACAAAAAGCATTCCGTCGACGTCGCCGAGGTCTGAGACCTCCATCAGCCCTTGCGACCGCTCGTCGGCTGTGTCGGCCACCGCCACCGTGAGCGAATGCCCGCCAATCACCAGGTTTGCGGTCTCGCCGTCGAATGGGATGAGTTGGTTTTCGTGGCTGCTGGTTGGTTCGGGTGGGGGTGCTGTGGTCGTGGTCGTAGTGGTCGTCGCCACACTGCAGGAGGCGAGAACCAGGCATGTCAACCCGAGTCGGGTCAATCTGACTTTGGGTTCCTCAACAATTCGGCCGCCACTTCATCGGTGACGTGATAGCTCTCGTCCTCACCGGGGAACGAACCGGATTCGACATCAGTGACGTAGCGTCGGATCGCCGCAACGGCGTCTTCGGCGAGATTGGCATAACTGCGGACGAACTTGGGATACTTGCCCGAGCCGAGACCCAACATGTCGTGGTAGACCAGCACCTGACCGTCGGTTCCGGGTCCGGCACCTATCCCGATGGTTGGTGCGTCGACCTGTTTCGTGATCAGGTCGCCGAGAACATCGGGCACCCCTTCGATCACGATCGAGAAACAACCCGCCTCCGACAGCGCTCGGGCGTCGTCGATCATGTTGCGTGCTACCTCGACGACCTTGCCCTGTACCTTGAAACCGCCCATGCGATGGACCGACTGAGGGGTCAAGCCAACATGTCCCATCACGGGGATCTCGGCATCCATGATCGCCTCGACCATGGGGATGCGCTTCAATCCGCCCTCGAGCTTCACCGCTTCTGCCCCACCTTCCCTGACCAGACGTCCGGCATTGCGCACCGAGTCCTCGGGCGAGATGTGGAAGCTGAGCCAGGGCATGTCAGCAACGACCAGGGCATTGGGTTTTGCCCTCTTCACCGCACTTGTGTGCAGGATCATGGTGTCGATGTCCACCCCCAGCGTGTCGTCCATTCCGTGGACCACATTCCCGAGGGAGTCACCAACCAGAATGATGTCTACACCGGCGCGATCGGCAATCACCGCCGATGGATAGTCGTACGCGGTGATCATTGAGATCTTGGGACCGCCCTTGCGGTCGCGGATCATGGGCGCGGTGATCTTGGTCACCTGCAAATGGTAATTGCTTCCGCAGGCTTCGCCGCACGGAGAATCAGTTCACATCCGCATGCTGCTCATCAGTTGGGAGAAGTCATCGAGAGTGAGCGACTGAGGCCCATCACTGAGGGCTTCATCCGGGTTGGGATGGACCTCGACCATGATCCCGTCTGCGCCAACCGCCTGTGCCGCCAGGGCCAGCGGAGCGACCAGCCGTCGTTCTCCCGCGGCGTGCGACGGGTCGACGATCACGGGGAGATGGGTCCGATTGCGGAGAACCGGGACCGCCGCGATATCCAGGGTGTTGCGGGTGGAGGTTTCGAACGTTCTGATTCCCCTCTCACAGAGGAAAACCTGCTGATTCCCGGCGGCGAGGATGTACTCGGCAGCCTGCAGGAGTTCGTCGAGGGAGGCGCTCAGACCGCGCTTCAACATCACCGGTCTTGATGACAAGCCCACCTCTGAGAGCAAGGTGAAGTTCTGCATGTTCCGGGCACCGATCTGGAGAACGTCGGCCAGTTCGGACATCCGCTCGACCTCCTCGGGTGCGGGGACCTCGGTGACGATCGGCATGTCATGGACCCGGCCGGCTTCAGCAAGTATTTCCAGGCCCTCGTAGCCAAGACCCTGGAAGCTGTAGGGGGACGTCCGGGGTTTGAAGCATCCACCCCTCAGCAGGGTCGCCCCTGATGCTTTGACCGAAGCAGCCGCTTCCATCACCTGTTCGTATGATTCAACCGCACAGGGCCCGGCGATGACCACCATGTCGCCACCACCCAATTTGATACCACTGATGTCGATGACGGTGTTGGCCGACTTGTGCCCCCGCCCGGCCAGCATGTATCCGTTTGGCGACGGAATCGGGCCCCGATCTACGACGGTGATCGACGGCCCGGGAGTCCGTTCAATGCCCTTGTCGTCGAGACTCCTCCGCTGCGGACGGAGGTCCTGGGACGGGTAACTGCCCAGGAGCCTGATGAATTTCGCCTTCCGACGGACACCGTTCAACGCCCTTTGCACCCTGGCGTCCGCCGAGTTGCCATCGAAATCGACGTAGAACATCTCCTCCCACGGATTGTCGACCGTGGGCCGCGACTCCAACTTGACCAGGGCGATCTGCTCATCACGGAACTCACCTAGGACTTCCATCAGTGCACCCGGGTCGTTTCCAACCGACATGACCATCGAGGTCTTCGACGGAATCTGGGGATCGACCGAGATCGAGTCACGAGCTACCACCAGGAAACGGGTGTAGTTCTCGCTCCGGTTACCGATCTCTCGTTTCAGTACCTGGAGGCCGAACATCCGCGCTGCCTCCTCGCTGGCAATAGCCGCCACTGTGTGGTCGCCGATTTCTTGAATCCGTCGACCCGACATGGCGGTATCCCCAAAGTAGACGACGTCGACTCCTTCGAGGCCGGTGACGAACTCGGAGCACTGGGTAACCGCCTGCGGATGCCCGTACACCGTTTTCAAACCCTCGAGCGTGGCATCGCTGGTGCCAAGCAGGCAGTGCTTGACGCGAAACTTGACCTCGCCGACCACCGACAGCCGGCTGTGCAAGAGGAGGTCGTAGACCTCGGCGATCCCACCTGATGTGGTGTTCTCGACCGGAAGCACCGCCATGTCCGCCCTGCCCTGCTCGACGGCCTCGACAGCATCGGCGAAGCGGACACACCCCAGGTAGGTACGGGTAACAGGTTTGTCCACGAAGAACTGCTCGGCGGCCAACTGGCTGTACGAGCCTTCGATCCCTTGCAATGCCACCGTCACATTGCGGCCCTCGACCCCGTTCAACTCCCCCTGCAGCTGTTCGTGCTGCAGACGCACCGAGTCCTGGAGGATCTGCTCCCAGAGTCGGATCACGAGTGCCGGGTCGAGGTTGTGGGCTTTGGCGGCTTCCGCCCGCTCCATCAGGAGGGAATTCTCCCTGCCCTCGTCACGGAAGGGGCGGCGGTTCTTTTGCTTCTCGATGGCGATCTCCAGGGATAATCGTCGCCTTTCGGCGAGAAGGGCGAGGATGTCGCCGTCGATTCCATCTACGTTGGATCGAAGGGTCTCGATGTGGTCATCATTCGATTGAACTGGAATGTCCATGGGAATAGCTCCGGAATTTCGGTGTGGGACGGGTACAGGGGTTGTGCGGGGGGGTGGTGGTGTATCGGCTACGCGCCGAAATACCCGCGGAAAAACACTGCGGAGTCGGCGGAGGTCGGAGCCTCGGGACGCAGTGAGCTACTCATCGACGTTAATTGTTCACCTTCTCGACCAGTTCGTCAACCCGGGGGCCAGAAATCTGGGGAGGACAACGCGGTGTAACCTCTCCAATCCACCAAGGAGCCTGCCCTGACGTCACAACTCGCCATCATCCACGGGACCGGTTTGATCGGCGGATCCATCGGTCTGGCTCTCAAGACCCACGGTTGGAGAGTGGCCGGATGGGACCCGGATCCCGGAATACTCGAGGAGGCGGGTTCGATCGGTGCAATTGATCGGCAACTGAGCAGCCCGGACGGTGTAGACGGCCCTGCTGACATCACTTTTCTCTGTGGCCCTCTAGACGCCACTCTCGCAGCACTTCAAAACCTTCAATCTGAGCGGATCGTCACCGATGTGGCCAGTGTGAAAGGGCCAATCGTGGCTGCCGGAAAGCACCTCTCCGGATTCGTTGCCGGCCACCCGATGGCGGGCAGCGCCGTGAGCGGTCCCCGTTTTGCATCTGCACATCTGTTCCATGGGGCGAGTTGGGCGATTTGCAACGACAATCCGAACGATGCCGCCATCGCAGAGGTTTCTCGAGTAGTCGCCACCATGGGGGCCAATCCCGTCATACTGACATCGGCCGAACACGACGCCTATGTTGCAACGGTTTCCCATCTTCCTCGTGTCCTCGCATCCGCCCTGATCGACCTCGTTTCGAGATCGCCGGGCGCAACCCGTCTGAGTGCGGGCAGCTTTCGAGACCTGACCAGGGTGGCCGGCTCCGGTAGCAAATGGTGGAGTGAGGTTCTGGTGACCAACCGAGATCCGGTCAGGTCCGCAATCGGTGGGTTGGTCGACATCCTCAAGGAGTGGGATGCCGACCTGGCTGCGACCGACGGCAACGCCATCGCCGAACGACTCAGCGCTGCCGAGGCGGGTCGGTCGCGACTGGGGGCTCCGGTGGCCGAGGTGCGGGTCGTCTTGTTCGATAGGCCGGGAGAAGTCGGACGGGTGGGGATTGCGTTATCGGACAGTGGGGTCGACCTGCGGGACATCCAACTCCGTCACGCCGAATACGGAGGGGGAGGCATCCTGACCCTTTCCATCACCGCCGGCGAGAACGATGCACTTCGTTCGGCCCTGGCCAGGCAGGGCTTCGAACTGGAGAGCTAGGCGAAGAGGGCCCTGACCCATTCGATGTCGGCTGCCTGATCGGCGGCAGTGCCGGGGGTTTCCACCACGACGGGCGCGTCGGCGTCGCGGATGACGCGGGCCAGTTGGTCGGTCGGAATCAGGCCTTTCCCCAGGTTTTCGTGACGATCGCGCCGGGAGTCAAAGCCGTCTTTCGAATCGTTGGCGTGGACCAGGTCGATCCTGCCGGTGGCGGCGATCACACGCTCGACCAGTTGGTCAAACGGCTCACCGCCCGCCCATGAATGGCATGTGTCGAGGACAAACCCGACACCGAACTCGCCGATTTCTTCCCACAGCCTGGCAATCCACTCCACCCTCCTGGCTACTGCCTTGTCGCCGCCCGCAGTGTTCTCGATGAGCACTTTCATGTCAGTGTCGAGGACTTCCAATGCCTTGCGCCACCGCTCGATACCGTCCTCAGTCGGCCCGTCACCGGTTACATGGCCCCCGTGGACGATCACGGCGGCAGCATCGATCTCAGATGCGGCATCGCAAGTGTCCTGGAGGATCTTCCGACTGGGGATCCGGACCCGATTGTTGTCGGCGCAGACGTTGATCAAATAGGGGGCGTGGACATAGATCGGGATCGGTGAAATGCTGAGCACGGCGGCGTCGGCCCTGGGCGTCGGCTTCTTCCACGACTGCGGGCTCGACAGGAAGATCTGGACGAGGTCGGCGTTTCGGACAGCAGCTTCTTCGAGCGGGGACCCACCCGGTGTGTGGGCGCCGACTATCACTCTTCTTCCAGTGGTTGGACATGTGCGGCGTGGTCCCGCTCCGATCGGACCAATCTGACTGCGTATTCTCCGATGGCATCAGCAATTTCATCGGGGTCCTCGGCCCAGTCCTGGGCCAGAATCCCCAACACCCTGGCGTCGACCCATCGGGCCCCCCAGGGATGGTCAGGAAGGCCGGACCGATCCAGCACTTCGACGGCAAGTAGCGCAAGATTTTCCTCTTCGTCGTCGATCTCCCCGCCCCGAATGTCCTTGATCGAATCCCATGGGAGCAAGTCTGCCTTCCGGAACGGGCCACGTAGTTTCATGGCCAGGCCCTCGGGCGTCGCCCTGACCACGGGAGTCGGGGCGAAAAGCTCCTTCAATGACCAGACCACGATCAACGCTGAGAAAAGGACCAGGGCCCAGGCCCAGATGACGTCACGGGGCTCGTAGATCTGGGTGTCATCAGGGCGGAAGAGCAATTCGCGCAACCAGTTGGTTATCCGGCGGTTGGTCAGGACATCGAGCCCGATCACGAGGAGCGGAATTGCGCCGAGCGCCATCCACCACATCTTCCATCCCGACCGGCGCACCTCGAGAATCACAGTGCGACTCCGAGGTCGGCCGGCTCGACGAGAGCGACATGATCGATCCCACGGTCGGCGAAGCGCTGTCGGGCAACACCGTTGGACCGGTCGACCAGAGCAATGGCTTGCGACACGATGAGGCCTGCCGACTCGGCAATGTCCGTAGCCTCGGCGGCGGCCGATCCGGTGGTCGTGGTGTCTTCGAGGATGGCGACCCGGTCACCGGACACCACCGGCCCGACCAACCGCCCCCCGACACCATGGGATTTCTCTGACTTACGGATCGAAAACGCACGTAGTGGCCGGCCCCGCTCGCTCGCCACCAATGCAGTGGCAATTGCGATCGGATCGGCCCCCATCGTCATCCCGCCAACGGCTTCGACCTCGGCATTGAGGACTTCGAGTACTGCCGCGCCGGCGAGGCGGGCACCGTGACCATCGAAGGTCGTCTGCCGCGCATCGAGATACCAGTCGGAAATCTCGCCGGAGCGGAGAGTAAACGGCCCGTCGAGACGGAGGCCATGGGTGCGGAGATGTTCGATCAGAGCGGTGCGGGACACAGAGGCATGGTATCCGCTCCCACCCCAAAGACGGAGTCGCACCGGGTGAATGGCCTCTGGCCCACCCGGTTAGTCTGGGGCCACATGGATCTCTTCCTCATACGCCATGGACAGCCGGATTGGACACCGGACAGGATCGCGCGGAACGACCCCCACCTGACCGATCTCGGGAAGGAACAGGCAAAGCGGGTGGCGCACCGGTTCGAAAGCCTTGACCGGCTTGACGAAGTGTGGATCTCCACCATGAAACGCGCCCAGGAAACCGCCGCACCATTCTCCATCGAAGCGCCCCACGAAAAGGAGTCGTACTCATGGCTCGAGGAGATCAAGAATCCTCCCGACTGGGACGGCGAGCCTGCCGACAAGGTCGACCAGGCGCTCAAGGATGCCAATCTCAGATCTATCGATGAGATGTGGGATGGGCTACCAGGAGGCGAGTCGTTTCGTGATTTCCACGTCCGCGTCGTCACCGGATTGGAACAGACCCTCGCCAGCCATGGAATTAGACCGATGAGCACCGACCATCGACATCTCTGGACCGTCGAGGATCCGGCCAAGCGGGTGATCATCGTTGCCCATGCCGGTACCAACGCCGTGGTGCTGGGCCATCTCCTCGGACTGGAACCCGTGCCCTGGGAATGGGAGAGGTTCAGCCAACCTCACACCGGGGTTTCCCGACTCACGATGGCTCGCATCTCCACGGGTTGGGCCTTTTCGCTCCGCCAACTCGGCAACGTCGCCCACCTCCACCCGGCCATGGTCACCACTTGATTCCTTGCCCGACGCCTTCTCCTACTTTCCGTAACGTCGTTCGCGGGTTGCGAAGTCACGCAATGCCCTGAGAAAGTCGACCCGGCGGAACGCAGGCCAGTTGACGTCGACGAATACGAACTCAGCATATGCCGATTGCCACAGGAGGAACCCTGACAGACGGGACTCCCCCGACGTTCTGATCAGGAGGTCCGGATCGGGGAGATCGGCTGAGTACATGTGCTCGGCGAGAGATTCGGCGTCGATCCTGTCGGGGATCGAGGCGAGGTCGCCACCATCGGCCAGCAGTTTCGCCAC
>DATDCF010000059.1:0-12915 GCA_036524475.1 Acidimicrobiia bacterium
GTTTGCCGACTACATCCACCCCGCGTTCAACCAGATCGTTTCCGAGGCGGCACGAATTTCATTCCGCTCCGACGGCCGCTGGACCTGTCCCATTGTCATTCGAACTCCTTACGGTGCCGGAATCCACGGTGCTCTCTATCACTCGCAGTCGATCGAGGCCTTCTACAGCCATGTCCCCGGTCTCAAAGTGGTGGTCCCTTCGACCCCCGCCGATGTCAAAGGCTTGTTGTTCTCCGCATTCGAGGACCCCGACCCGGTGATGTTCCTTGAGCCGAAGAAGCTGTACAGGCTGGCCAAGGGTCCTTTTCCCGATGGCGACTACCGCGTGCCCATCGGTAAAGCCGCGATCCGAAACTCCGGGACCGACCTGACCATCATCGCCTACGGGGCGATGGCCCACTTCGCGATGGAGGCGGCGCCGATCCTGGAGGAACTGGGCATCTCCCCGGAGGTCATCGACCTCCGCTCTCTGAAACCCTTGGATTGGCCAACCATCGAGTCGTCGGTCCAGAAGACGTCGAGAGCCCTGATCGTTCACGAGGACAACGAATTTGTTGGATACGGCGCCGAAGTCGCAGCCCAGATAGCCGACAAGACTTTTGAGTGGTTGGATGCACCGGTGAAACGATACGCCCTTCCAGATGTGCCGATCATGCCCTATGCCGGATCACTGGAGCAATCCTTGTATCCGACTGCCCAGGGGATCGTGGAACAAGCGCAGGAACTCGCCAAGTACTAGTCGTGTCGCTCCAAACCCATCTCTCATCAATAGTTGGTGACGCATTTGCCCGCCTCGGCTTCTCGGAACGTTACGGAGATGTGGTCCCCTCGCAACGGCCCGAACTCGCCCAGTACCAGTGCAATGGGGCAATGGCAGTAGCTGCCGGGGCGGAACGCCCTCCACGGGACATCGCCATGGAAGTGGTCGCCATCGTCGGCAGTCATCCCGACATCGACCGGGCCGATGTGGCCGGGCCAGGATTTATCAATCTCACGGTCACCGACAGTGCCCTCGCCGGGTGGGCCAACCGCGTCTCGGGAAACGAGCATCTCGGATACCCGACAAGCAAGGACCCCGAAACGGTGGTTGTCGACTACGCCGGGCCCAACGTGGCCAAGGCGATGCATGTGGGACACATCCGGGCGACAATCATCGGCGACTCACTCGCCCGTTTGTTCACTTTTGCCGGTCACCGGGTGATCCGTGACCCCCATTTTGGCGACTGGGGATTCCAGATGGGTCTATTGATAGCCGCCATCGAAGAAGAGCAGCCCGACCTGCCTTATTTCGACGAACAGGCCGTGGAGTTTCCGGCGGTCTCGCCGGTCAGTCTCGAGGACCTGCAGAGGATCTACCCCGAGGCTGCCGGTCGAGCACGTGAGGACGCCCCGTTCGCTGACTCGGCACGGGAGAAAACGGTTGCGCTGCAACAGGGCCACCGCGGCTACCACGCCCTCTGGGAGCAGATGAAATCGGTGAGCGAGTCCTCACAACGAGACGACTTCGCCGCGCTCGGCGTCAATTTCGATCTCTGGTACGGAGAATCCGACGTGAGAGATCGCCTCGCCCCCATGGTCGACCGATTCCGGGACTCCGAGCTGTCCGAGGTATCCGATGGCGCCCTCATCGTCCGAATCGAGGAGCCCGACGACAACCGTGAATTGCCTCCACTGATTCTCGAGTCATCCGCAGGTGGCTTTCTCTACTCGACTTTCGACCTGGCCACCGTAGAGATGCGGGTCCAGGAGCTAGGTGCCGACCTCATCTTGTATGTCGTCGACCGCCGCCAGGCCGACCATTTCACCCAGGTCTTCCGGGTTGCCCGGAAGGCCGGAATCGCCCCGGGCGAAGTGGGCTTGGAGCACATCGGTTTCGGCACGATGAACGGGGCTGACGGCAAGCCCTTCAAGACCCGCGAAGGCGGTGTGGTCCGGCTTTCCGACCTGATCCAGATGGTGGTTGATGCAGCTAAAGACCGGCTCGACGAGGCCCACCTCGCCGAGGAATACCCCGAATCGGAGAGGTTTGAGATCGCGGCGAAAGTGGGTGTCGCGGCATTGAAGTATGGCGATCTCGTCAACAACCGCTCCTCGGATTACGTGTTCGACATCGACCGCTTCAGCTCATTCGAGGGTAAGACCGGCCCCTACCTCCAATACGCAGCGGTCCGTATCAAGTCCATCCTGCGCAAAGCGACAGACCAGGGACTCGAAACCGGTGAGATTCTGCCGGCGCAGGTGATGGCCGAGCGTCAGTTGATGCTCGAGCTCAACCACCTTCCCGAAATCGTGCAACGAAGCATCGACCTTCGAGCACCCAATCATGTCGCTGAGTATGCCCACACGGTCGCCCTCATGTTCAACCGGTTTTACGACGCCTGTCACATCCTGTCCGAGGCCGACCCGGCCCGACAGGCATCCCTGCTCGCAGTGGCGGAATGGGCATTGCGTACCCTGGAGACTCTCCTCGATCTCCTCGGGATTTCGGTACCGGAACGCATGTAGCCATGTTCTCGGTTCGTGACGCCCGGGCAGAGGACATTCCACATATCTCACCCTGGACCCGGGATACCTTTTCGTGGGGTGACTACGTCGCCGATTCGCTTTCGCGGTGGTTGGAGGATCCCAACCTCAAGGTCCTCGTCGCGGTCGACTCCTTCGACGTCCCGAGAGGTGTCTGTGTGGTGCAACTCCTGAGCCCGCGGGAGGGCTGGCTTTCGGCGGCCAGAATCCACCCCGATGCTCGTCGGCAGGGCCTGGGAACCCTGCTAAACGAGGCCTCGGTGGATTGGATCCGCGACCACGGAGGTGAGGTGGCTCGTCTCGCAGTCGAGGATTCCAATCCGGCCGCAACGAGTCAGGCGATCAAATTGGGATATCGGCCCGGGTCATCCTGGGTCTATGCGGAGCCACCGCAGGATCCCGCGCCGCGCCTGGACGAGGGCGACAAACCCACCGTGGCAGCTCGCTCAGATGTCGATCCGGCGTGGATGTACTGGTCGACGAGCGAGATCGCCGATGCGGGTCGCATGCTCCTGCCCTCGGTGTGGAAGTGGCGTCGGGCGACTGTGGCCGATATCGAAACCGCCGCCCGGGAAGGGAGGTTCGTTTCCAGCGCCGCGGGTTGGCTCGTCTACGAGCACCGAGAAACCGATTCGATCGAGGTTGTCTGGGTCGCGGCGAGCCAGAACGACTTCCCGAGGTTGGTGAACGCTGCCCTCCGCTTCTCGGCTGACGCCGGAATCAGGAACGTCTACTTCAAGGTCCCGGAGACGGGTTGGTCGGGAGAGGCCTTGCGTCGCGAGAGATTCGATGTTTCGATCGTCACCGTCTACAGCAAACCGGTGATGCACCCGACCTGAGGTGGTCAGAGACCGAGCATCGTGGCGACCACCCACACGAGGAAGATCGCAGGATATTCGAGCTGGCGCGCCCAGGCGCTTTCTTCGGGCGCCGTCCGCAACAGCATCGACGCAGGCACCCCGACCAACGGGACTACAACCATTCCTGCCACGGCGGCCGCATGGAGGCCATCGGCACCGTGTTGGATGACAACGGGCAGATCGGTAAGGAACCTGGAGAGAAACCCCTGAAGCAACAGGAAACCGAAACCGACGAGAAAACTGGCGATAGCGCGGGCGATGCCGATCTCCCAAACGGTGAAGCCAACCAGACGCCGACCACGACCTAGAGGCCCCTCCGCCGCGATCCCGAGTGCGAACAAGCCGACCACGCCAAGGATGAGTGCCGACGATAGGAAGGCCCCGGTGGACAACTCGACGTCACCGACCAGTCCGAATCCAGCAAGCAGGGTGGCCAATCCCAGACTTGTGAGCAGGGTCCCGACGACAACCAGACCCATGTCGAACATCGTCCCCAGAGCGCCAAACGCCAGGGTCCCGTAGTTCTTGACGTTGTCCATCGATGCGTCGCCATGCGACGTCGACTCGGTCAAGGTTTGCTCTCCACGTCTGGCACGTTAGTGGTGACCGGGGCGGCTTGAATGGCTTCGGAGTACAGCTCGATCGGGTGCGCAATCCGATAGCCGGCTCCCAAAACGCCCCGGAGTTGCATCTCGCATCCCGGGTTGGCCGAGGCAACCAGGGTTCTTTCGGTGGCACGAATCAGATCGGCCTTGCGCTCCCCGAGTTCGGAGGACGCCGCGGGCTGAAGTGCGGTATACAGACCTGCCGCCCCGCAGCAGAGCCCATCATCGTCCAGGTCGACCACGGAGTACCCGGCAGCTTTCAATATCGCCCGGGGTTCATCGACTACTCGCTGGGCATGACGGAGATGACAGGGATCCTGGACAACCACGTCGAGTCCCGTCGCCTCGAGGGCAGGCAGACGGCCGTCGGCAATGGCAGAGGCGATGATGACCGTGACATCCAGGGCATTGTCCAAGTTGTCACGAAGATGCGCCGAACAGCCAGCGCCCGTAGCGACGACGAGATCACAGTCGGCAAAGGCATCACGATTCTTCGAGAGAAGAATCTCGGAGCGGTCGGCATGGCCGTCATGGGCCGCCAACGCCCCACAACAGGTTTGATCCCTGGGGACCACCACTTGAAAACCCGCCCGGGTTAGCAGCTCCGCCGCGGTGGAATTGACCCCGGGAAACCAATGGTCCTGGATGCAACCGCTGAGAAGGCCGACCCTGGTTCCCGGACCAGCGGTGGCCGATCGATGTCGAGGGGCTTGCTTCACCAACGGGCGAATACCCAGAAGTGTCCTGCGAAACCGTCCCGGGACCAGAAAGCCGAGATGGAGGAGCTGAACAACCCTGATCAAAATCGTCAGGGAGGAAAGGAACAATTGCGAGCCGACCAGCCGTCCCACGGCCACCCCTCGAAGCCAGCGTTTGAAGGAGCGACGTTGCGCCACGATTTCTGCTCGGGCACCCTCCAGAAGCGAGCCGTAGGGGACCATTCCCGGGCACACCGGCTCACAAGCGCGACAACCCAGACAGAAGTCGAGTATCTCCTCGAACTTCGCATCGACCTCAGCAATCCCATCGGCCACTGCACTCATGGCCTGGAGACGACCCCGGGGCGATGCCGTCTCACGGCCCGTGAGACGGAAAGTCGGGCAGACAGGGAGACAGAGGCCGCATTGGACACAGGCCGATAATCCCGCCGGATCGGGGTGGTGTTCGGTCACCCAGCCCATCACAGGCCTCCGGGCAGCCGGTTGGGGTTGATAATGCGCGCCGGGTCGAATTCGGCAACCAATCGGCGCTGAATTGCCAACGTCATAGGTGGCCTTCCCCAGGGATCCAACGGAGGATCCGCATCGGGATAATCGACGAGAACGAGTGCCCCGCCCAACGATTCAGCCCAATCTCGTATCTCCGTGGCCCCTTCAACCGAATTCGAGGCCAACCTGATCTCACCGGCACCGTGGACTGCGAGATAGTCCCACGGTTGGACCATTTCGATCGCACCCGCCACCGATGCCGGCGGGACACGGAGAGACCAGCGAAATTCGCCCACCGGATCGGACGGCCAGTGCAAACCACGCGCTGCCATGCCACCCGACCGCGCAACGGCCGCGTCGACTTCGGAAGACGTCCCCCACACGAACAGGTCGAGTCCTGCCCTGGTTTCGAGCACCGCCAGGGGGCGCTCAGTCGATAATGCCGATCCAATGTCAGCCACCCTGATAGTGGCCGAGTCTGGCGGGACCGGCCAGAGCTTCAGGCAAACGGAGACGATGACCCCCAGGGATCCAAACGCTCCGACCATTGCCCGATGCAAGTCATAGCCGGAGACATTCTTGACCACACGGCCTCCGGAACGGACGACGCGGCCGTCGCCGGTGACTGCGGTTACTTCGAGGACCCTTTCTCTGGTGCCCAACATCCGGCCTCTCTTCAACGAGGATCGACCGGTCGCCAGGACACCCCCCAAGGTGCCTGATCCCTGCATTTCGGGCAGGAGAGCGGACTGCTGCCGGGTTGAAAGCAGGTTCTCGATCTCCGCAACGCCGGCCCCTGCCCCCGCCACGAGGGTCAGATCGTCCGGTTCCCAGGTCTCGACCTGGTTCAGATGGGCCATCGTCATCACGATGCCCGGCGATGGTTCCATTCCATATCGTTGATGGGTGCCACCACCCCACACTCTCACTGCTATTTCCTCATCGGTGGCCAGTCGGAGGATCCGGGAAACGTCGTCAATCGTCCGGGGGGAGAGGTGCAGGCCTTCCGGTGCTCCCTCGATCTCGGTCTCCAGATCGGCAGGTACGTTCACACCCAGGCACCTTCCGGCAGCTCACGACGAATCCCCCCGAAGTCGAAACACCGCGAACCGGCAGGCAGGATTTTTGCCGGGTTGAGTCGATGGTCGGGGTCGAAGACATCTTTGACCCGTGCCTGGGCGTCGAGGTCGAGTTCGCTGAAGGAGTGTGACATCAGATCTCGCTTCTCCACGCCCACACCATGCTCGCCCGATAGGGCGCCGCCCAACCCGAGGCAAAGCTCCACGATGTCATCGCCTGCCTGACGGACCTTTGCAGCAACCGCGGCGTCGGAAGAGTCGAAAGCTATGAGCGGATGGAGGTTGCCGTCCCCGGCATGAAAGACGTTGAGCATCGTCAACCCATAACGATCGGCGATTTCGTAGACGCCGGTCATCGCCTCCACCAATCTGGTGCGCGGGACCACTGTGTCGTGCAGGTAATAGTCCGGCGCCAATTGGGCTACTGCTCCGAAGGCGGACTTGCGGCCCTTCCACAAGAGATTCCTCTCGGCCTCGTCCGACGCAATCACCACATTGCGGCAGCCATTCCTCAACCCGATCTGGGAGATGACCCCGGCTTCAGACTCGACCGATGCCGTCGACCCGACGACTTCGGCGAGGAGTATGGCGGCAGCATCGACGGGCAGCCCCGCACCCAACCAGTTCTCAACGGCAATGGTCATCCGCTGGTCCATCATTTCCAGCGCGGCGGGGACCATGCCGGCGGCGATCACATCGGAGACGGTGTGGGCGGCCGCTTCAACCGACGGAAAATCGAGGAGCAGGGTTCGGACATCCCCTGGTAGCGGGAGCAGCCGGACCAATATCCGTGTGGCAATCCCCAGCGTTCCCTCTGAACCCACGACAAGGGCGCGGAGGTCGAGTCCGGTTGGATCCGGCGCCAGACCACCGACCTGGAGAATTTCTCCAGTCGCTGAAACGAATTCCAGGGCGAGCACGTGGGACGTAGTGCTTCCTTCCGCAAGACAATGTGGCCCTCCTGAGTTGTTGGCGAGGTTGCCGCCAATTGTGCATGCCGATTGCGACGACGGGTCCGGGGCAAAGTGAAGTCCGAATTGTTTGGCCCGGCGGGAGAGGTCGAGGTTGATCACCCCGGGCCCAACCCACGCCGACTGATTGGGGATGTCGAACTCGATGTCGTTCATCGCCGTCAGCGAAACGACGACGCCACCCATCACCGGCGAGGCCCCAGCGGTCAGCCCGGTACCGGCGCCCCGCGGGACAACCGGGATCGAGTACCGGTTGGCGATTTCGACGATGGAAGCCACTTCCCCGGTCGACGCCGGGAAAACGATCAGATCGGGGTCGCCCCGCATCAACGAGGCATCCTTGGCATAGATGTGGCGTTCCAGCGGGTCGTCTAAGACACGATCGGTGCCGAGGAGTCGGCGGAAATCATCTCGGGCGCTCACTTCCTCACGGTACCCGGATGGACACAGGCATCAGACCGGATTCCAGCCACCTCCGCCCGGAGTGAGAACCAGCAGCCGGTCACCGGCCTCCACTTCGATTGTCGTCTTGCCGGGGAGACGTTGCCGGTCGGCACCCCTGATCAGCCAGTCCTCGCCAGACAATCCCTGACTGCCGCCGTTCAGGCCCCACGGTTGATTGCGGCGACGTTCCCCCATCAGCGAAAGCGTTGCCCCTTCGAGGAACTCAATCTCGCGCTCGATGCCGTCCCCACCCCGGTTTACCCCGTCGCCACCACTCCCTCTTCGGAGGGTGTATCTCCGAATTCTGAAGGGATAATGCGCTTCCAACGCCTCGATGGGTGTGTTCTCCGTGTTGGTCATCCCTGTCTGGATTCCGGATTGGCCAGCCCCGGTGGGACGTCCTCCCTGGCCCCCGGCGACGGTTTCGTAATAGGCAAACCGTTCGTTGCCGATCAGAACGTTGTTCATCGTCCCCTGGCTGGCGGCCCCCACCCGATGCGGTGCGGCGGGGGCGAGAGCGCCGAGGACGACATCGGCTATCCGCTGACTCGTTTCCACATTTCCGGCGGCAACTGCGGCCGGAGCAACGGCATCGACCAACGACCCGGCCCGGGTGCGGAGTTCGATTGGCCGGTAGCAACCTCCATTTGCGGGGATGGTCGGATCGGTGGCGACTCGCACGGCGTAATAGAGACACGAGAGTGTGACGGCTCTGACAGCGTTGAAGTTGGCCGCAACCTGACCATCGGTCCCGGCAAAGTCGGCAATAAGGCTCCCGTTGTCGATGGTCACCGAAACCCGGATCGCCACGTCTTTTTCACCGTGCTCCATGTAGTCGACGAACTCAAATGTCCCGGAAGGAAGATCCCGGAGCGCGCCTGTCATTCGTCGTTCTCCGTAATCGAGAAGCGCCTGGCCAAGCCGGTAAAACGAGTCCGCGTCCTCGGATTCCACCAGTTCAGCGAGTCGGAGGGCTCCGATCGCATTGGCACCGATCTGGGCGGCGAGGTCTCCCCTTCTCTCCAGCGGAGTCCGAGTTGCCCCGAGAAATGGAACGGAAAATTCGTCCACCCATCGATTGTCGACAACAGCCAACATGGGTGACACGACATGTCCCTCTTGTTCGAGGGTGATGGCATGTGCCGGCATCGAACCCGGCGCCTCCCCACCGACATCAGCATGATGGGCGCGGTTGGCTACCCAGCCAACCAAGGCATTGCCGGCGAAAACCGGCGAGACCAGAGTCAGGTCGTTGAGGTGGGTACCACCCTGAAAGGGATCGTTGACCGCGAATTGCTGGCCGGGTGCGGGATCGAATCGATCAATACATGCCTGCACCGAAGCCGGCATCGAGCCGAGGTGGACGGGGATGTGTTCGGCCTGTGCGAGCATCTGACCTGACGCATCAAAAACCGCGGCGCTGCAATCCGCCCGTTCCTTGATATTCGGCGACAGCGAAGTGAGTCGGAGAACGACACCCATCTCGTCTGCAATCGAGGACAGTTGATAGCGGAAGACTTCCAGGGCTACGGGGTCGGTCATCTGATCAGGTGCTTGATGTGTTTTGAGCCCTCGCGAAAACTGAGCCCCGACAGGTCGCCTCGATGGGTGTTGATGAACCCGGCCACGGCATCTGGGTCGGTTTTTGCGTATTCCCGGAGCGCCCAGCCGATCGCCTTGCGGATGAAGAATTCCCTTTCTCCGATACAAGCCTCGCAGAAGCGAAAGAGACGGGCGGGGTCAGTGTGTTCCTTGGCCCCGACCTGGCAAAGGATGGCAGTGCGTCGTAGCCACATGTCGTCATCGTGGACCCAGGGGTCGACGATCGGCCAGACCGCCCCCGGATAGCTGATGACGAGACTACGAATCAGTTGCGTGGCGATTTCATCGACGAAGTCCCACCAGGCTCCGTCGACGATGAGGTCCCGATAGAGGGAAAGACGATCGGGTGTGATGAATGGTTTGAAGTGGCGGGCAAATCCGAGGGCAAGGTATTTCTCTTCCCGGTGGGGAAGCCCCCACAAGCCCCGGACCAACGCCTCATAGTGGTCTGCCGTTTCGGGGGGAAACTCCTTGACCAGTTGCCGGAGAATCGGAGTCCGGCCATCCTTCTGGACGCCGTAGAACGGCATGTCCGTCTTCATGTACGCCTGCATCCCCGCAGCCTTGTCCGGGTCGGCAACCTCGAGGAGACGGGTCGCGACAAGGCGTTTTGCGGCATGGACGTATGCACCTACCACGTGATCTCCAACGTCGAGTCTTCCAGGACTTCGAGATGCTCTCCATCGTTGAGAAGGATCGTGGCGGTTGCGTCAGTGACGACCACAGGCCCTTCGATCCGGAATCCGGGAGCGAACTGATCGCGGTCGAGCACGCCTCGATCACCGGGGATGGGCGCGCCGGCCGGGAGGTCGGATGAATGACCATCCGGATCCAAGTCAGACCAGGTGAGGTCGGGTGCACCGGTGGCGACAGCGCGCAGGTTGACCATTTCCACCGGAGCTCCTTCCAGGCGAAATCCGAAACGCAGCTCATGCTCTGTCTCAAAATCTTCGCTCAGCCGACCCTCGCGTAATGCGATCGCCAACTCGTGGGATTGCGACTCGTAGCGAGCATCGGCGTAGAGGAGGACATCATCGGGATCACTCCCGAAGACTTCTCGAAATCGATCGCCGGCCAGGGTGCGGATCGACGCCATTTGCCCGGCGTCAATCGATCCGGCGGATCGGAGTTCTGTCTTCAACACCTCGACACGGGGACCCGCCATCAGCAAACCGAGAGCGGAGAAAACACCTGTGTGGGGCGGGATTATCACCGATCGCATGTGCAGTGCACGCGCAAGTCGGGTGGCATGGAGCCCGCCGGCGCCTCCAAACGCCACCAACGACGATTCGGACGGGTCAAAACCTTCTTCAATCGACACTTTTCGCAAAGCCCGTTCCATGTGGGCGTCGACGATCCGGAGGATCCCGGTTGCGGCCTCGTCGACGCTCAATCCCAAGTCATCACCGAGCACCCCGAGTGCTTCCGTCGCCGCAGCCCTGTCCAGGAGCAGCCCACCCGCCATCCCGGTCTCAGGGATATATCCGAGATGGAGGTTGGCGTCGGTGACGGTCGGTTCGACACCTCCCAGTCCGTAGCCCACCGGGCCGGGGTCGGCTCCCGCCGAGCGGGGACCGACACGGAGGGCACCGCCGGGATCGACCCAGGCGATCGAACCCCCTCCAGCCCCGACGGTGTGAATTGCAATCGAAGGGACCCGATTGACCCGCCCGCCGATGACCTGTTCGCTCCCCACCACGATGCCCTCTGGCCCGATTCGGGAGACATCGGTTGAAGTTCCGCCCATGTCAAAAGTGATCACCGAGTCGAGGCCGTGGCTTCGACGCAAGGCATCGGAGGCCACCACCCCACCGGCCGGACCTGAAAGCGTCAGTTCACCCACCCGCTCGGCCGCCGAAACGAACGGGATCAACCCCCCTGAGGAGGTCATTACATGCGAACTCGAGGCACCCGCTGATGACGCCAGTTCGTCAAGATACGTCGCCACCGCTGGAGTGAGGTATGCGTTGACAACGGTGGTCTCGGTCCTCTCATACTCTCGAAACCCCGGGGAGACGTTCGATCCAACGGAAACTGGAATATCGGGGAGAGCTTCCGCAATGGCACCGAGAAGCGCTATTTCCTCAGACGCGTCGGCAAATGACCCGAGAAGCGAAATGGCGATCGACTCGGGACCGAGTTCACGGAGACGGCGAATGGTGCTGGGAGCATCTTCGTGTCCAACACGATTCTGGCTGGCGACCAGTGGAATTGGCCGATCAACGGAGAGATCATACAGCGACACTCTCTTCTGACGGCCGATCTCCACGAGATCCTCGAATCCAACATCGGTGACCAGCGCGGTCCGGGCACCGGTCAACTCGAGCAGCGAATTGGTCGCCGCCGTGGTCCCATGAACGAAGGTGAAATCGTCACCAGACAGGGCTTCGAGTGCCTCGATAATGGCTCGCGACTGTGGCCGGGACGTTGGCACTTTGAAGCTCCTGATGACGCCGTCCTCGAAGATCGCAAAGTCCGTGAAGGTTCCACCAACATCGACACCGACCAGTCTCACCGGCAGCTACCCTCAAAAGGGATGCCTGTCAGTGCCCTCCCCACCCCGAATCCCAACGCCATGAAGTTCTCGGTCGGGGAACCCGTTGGCGGGCCCGCCACCTTCGTCGCCGGCCAGGAGACCGACAACGCTGTTGCCGGAGCCCTGTTGGCGATTGCCGGCGTCGCCAGCATTTTCATGACCGCAGACTTTGTGACTATCACCAGGACTCCAGGAAGCTCGTGGGAAGAGATCACTTCCGACGCAGTGGCGATCCTAGAGACTCACTTCGGCACCTGACCCGAACCGCACCATTCAGGGGAGGACCACCATCGATTCGGGCCGTTCGACACCGCCCGGCCCAACAGTCACCAAACTGACTGTCCACGACCCATCCTGATTGGAGATACCGCCCATGACCGTGGAATCGGGACGAAGTTCGGTGACCGCGTTCAAAACCTCAGGCGGCAGCTCCACGAATCCAACGGCACCAGCGACCGGCACGTCAACCGGACGGATCCGCGGCGCCCCTACGACATGTGGGCCATTTTCATCGACGACGACGGTGACGGTGAAAACCTCGGGGTCGAGCCGTTCGTAAGCGCCACCGTCTGGGGCAACCATGTATCGAGCAAGGACATCGACCTCGAACTGTCCCGGGCCGGCTTCTATAACATCGAGGGCGACAACCCACTCGACGAATGTGAGGGTACCGTCGGGAACCTCAGGTAGAGGGAGGTCGGCCGGGAGCAAGCTTCTCAGCGTGGCCGGCCCGTCGGCAGAGCCGTCGGCGGTGAGGTACTCGCTCACAAACCACTCAGCAAAGGCGGACGCCTGGCTCCGCAACGCGTCCGGGGGCACGGCGTAGAGATCGGCTTCGGCGACCGCCTGCGGAGTGGTTGTCACTGGCGCGGCAGGAGGGACCGTAGGCGCGGCGACCGGTGGCAGAGGGACCGGGGCCGGGGGTGCCGTCACCTGCTCGGCCGCGACCGCGGCCGGAGCGACGGGGCGATTGCTCACAAAGGAGTAGCCAAGCGCACCGGCGACCACGGCTGCTGCAATGCCCATCACCCACCACTGCCTGTCGATTCCGGGTTTCTCCAGTGTTTCCCAGGGAATCCGCTCATAG
>DATDCF010000060.1:0-6585 GCA_036524475.1 Acidimicrobiia bacterium
GCGGCCCCGAAGCATTTCCCAATCCGAGACTGAAGGTTCCGACCCCGGCTGCGGCCCCGGGTGCAGTTGGATTGGTCTTGATCAGCGAAAGGAAGAAGATTCCGGTCCACGCCCAACCACCGGTGAACGCACCGATGGTCCCCACGACGAGGAAGGCGGTTGTCCCCGTTCCTCCCAGTGCAATTGTGATCGCCCCGAACGCAAGCATCATCGAAATGAGGCGGAACTGGATTCCGCCAATTCGGTCGGCGGCCACCCCGGCGGTGATACGGGCAATGATCCCGGCGACGCTTCCCGCGGCGAGGAGGAAACCGGCTCCGGAAGGACTCATCCCCATAGCTACGGCAGACTCCGTCAAGAACACTCCGACGCCACTCGCCGCTGCTGTACCCATGGCGCCCCCGATCGCTGCGTACACAATCGCCTTTCGATGGGGCGACGCACCAACCTCCTCCAGACCGAACACCGGCTCGAGGTCGTAGTCCTCGGGTTCAGTCTCTACCGGTGACACCCGTGGAAGGAGCACGATCACGATGACCAACGGGATAGCGCCCAGGGCAAATGCCCACCGCCATCCGGCGGTCAGAGCGATGGTTGGCACGGCGAGACCGGCGAGGAGGGTTGCTGCGGGGATGGAAGCTTCCTTGACACCGAATGCCAGGCCCTGTTTTCCGAGCGGGATCACACGGTCAACGAGGATCGCAAGACCGGGGTCGGTGATGGCAACCCCTAATCCTGCGATACACAAGAACGCGGTGAGCGACAGCCAAGAGTCGGCGACAAGTCCGAGTCCGAGCATGGAAAGGGTGGCCAACGCCGCACCAATCTGGATCGAGTGGCGGGGACCAAGTCGATCGGCCAGCCGCCCCCCGAACAGCGCAGCCGCCGCACCGGCGGAAAAGCCGATCGTCACCGCCGCCCCCAGAGCCGACTCAGAAAACCCGAGATCGTCCCGGATTTGGACAGCAAGACCGCCGACCATGAAAATCGGCAACGCCACCAGGACAAGTCCTGATGAGACGACCAGCATCCCGAGCGCGGATCGGCGCGATTGGCTCTCCGAGGTTGAAACCATCAGCGGGTTTTAGCACGATTCGTCAGCCGTCAGACCTCACTCGTTTCTGTGTCGATTTGGTGAGTCAATACCTCATAAAATCGACACAGGATGGAGAAGGTCCCATACATGGAAGTATCCCTCGGGGGCTCCCTGCGATGCTGTTGTCTGTCACCCCATCCGCAATGACGTTCGTCTGTTGGGTATGAGTCAAGAACGAAATCCGGGAGCATTCGTTGTCGCTCTGGCGATTCCCGGCGCTCTGTTAGCCGGAGAAGCCGTTGGCCCGATCGCAGCTCTGGCGGTTATCGCGCTAGGTGTCGTCCTCGGCTGGAGACTGGTTCCGAGATTCTTCCTCACGCTGGCGGCGGCCGGATTTGCCGGTGCGGTCGCCGGTGCGGCCATCATCGGCGTCGGGTTTCGAATCGCAATGCGGGTGGTAGCACTTCTCGAACCATCCCGAGTGCCTGAGTTCACCATCGAAGGAACACTGTTCATCGTGATCATGATCGGGGGAATATTTGGCGGAATCTTAGGAATCGTTGCCTCCTTCGCCCGACGGGGGTTTGGTGTCGGGCGCATGGGAGGAGCTCTGATTGCCGCTGGTTTGGTGATGGGTCTCATCCTGATAGACAGCGAGACCAGAAGGGAGCTCTTTGAGTTGGGGATCGGCGGTTGGCTGAACATCCCTATGTTCGGCTTGATTGCACTCGGGTACGGCTATGCCAGTCAGTGGATTTTTGATCGCGCCGAACCCGAGGTGATCAAGGACGCTGAGAGGATGACGGTATGAAAGAGTTCAGCGTCAAAGAGCGGCGAGCATCCGCTGGATTCGCGTTGTTGTTCGCGTTGGGAGCGATTCCGATCGTTCTGCTTGGCTTTGCAGGCCTGCTGGTCACGGTCCTTCTCCTGGTGGCAGCTTGGAAAATGATTCCTGGTTTCTGGCGAATGGCGGGGCGGAGCCTCCTAGCCGGGGTGATCTCGGGGATACTCGTGTTGGGTCCGGGTTTGAGGCTGGCGATGCGTACGGTGGCCATTGCCGACCCCAACACAACTCCTGAATTCACCCTGGGTGGCACTATCGCAATCATTGTCCTCATCGGAGGAATCCTCGGGTCGATCTATTCGGTTGTAGCTGTGTTTGCCCGAGAGGGATTTTCGATCGGTAAGACGGCAGCATCGGGAGTGGTAGCGCTTGCCCTGCTCGGATTCATAATGGCGAACCCTGACCTGCGAAGTGAGATCATCCATCTCGGATTTGGGGGCTGGGCGAACGTTCCCATGTTCGGTTTCATCGGTTTTGCCCATGGATGGGTCTCGCTGAGCCTGTACGACCGCCTGAGTAAAACATCGGTGCATGGCACGCCGGCGATCGAGGCAATGGCATGATGGGCCAGACGACTGGAAGGGAATCATGAGCTGGTGGGTGATTGAGCTGATCACCAACGTCGTCCTGATCGCCATCGTCGTGATATTGGGACCGCTGATCAAGCGATTTGGACGCAGCTATGCCGGTGATGTGTTCCGGGCTAATCCCCGCACGGGAAAGAGCTACCTGGTTCTCATGGATGTCGCGTATTACCTCATCTTTGTCTCTCTCATTCTCTTCACCATCACATTTCAGGAGCCCTTCCAATGGAGGGACGTGGGAAAACAACTCGAGGACGAGATGGTCCGCGTCGGGACCATGTTGCTTCTCATGGGCATTCTCCATGGTCTCAACGTCTTGAGTTTGCCGCTGATCGGCCGACTCCTCGGCCTCAGTCGTCAATTCGAAGACGACATCTCAGCCAATCCGTGAACCTGACACTGACTTTCATGGTCGAGGTCATCGCCGCGACTCTGGCGGGCGACGACGCCGACCGGAAGAAGTTGCTGGTCACGATGTTCAACCAGGAGGGCGCCTCCCTGGTCCGTCTCGCCAGGATTTTCACCGATGACCGCAACGCTGCCGAAGACATCGTACAGGAAGCGTTCATCCGCCTCTACCGCTCGGCCCACCGGGTGAGTGACGATTCGAAGCTGCCCGCATACCTGCGCTCGATCGTCCTCAATCTCGCACGCGATCACAATCGGCGGGGACTGCTCTCGCTGCGCCACCAGCAGTCGGAATACCTTCCACCGTCGGAAGCGCCCGAAGAACAGATATTTCGAAATGAAAGCCAGGCGAAGGTGATCGAGTCCCTCGGTGAGCTTTCCCCCCGCCAACGCGACTGCCTCGTGCTCCGCTACTTCATGGACCTGTCAGAAAGGGAGATCGCCCAGACCCTGGGCATTTCAGCAAACTCGGTGAAAACCCACACACAGAGGGGCATGGCAGCACTGGGGACACTCCTCGAGGATGCCAGATGACACTGGAACAGCGCCTCAGTGAGGCACTCCACAGCGCCGACCACTACGAACCCAGCCCCGACCTGTTCTCCCGGGTCGACCGGAGTGTCGAGGAAGACAAGGCGCACCGGAGACGGCTCGCCCGAAACTTCACAGTCTCCGCAGTTGGACTGATGGCTATCGCCGTGGCTACTGGTAGCTCCATTCAGGTCAGCCCGACAGGACTCCTTCTCATTCCAGCCTGGGTGCTGGAGAGTATCGCCACCGTGGTGATGGCCCTGATCCTCGTGGTTCTAGGCCCTTCGATTCGACGTTTCGGCAGGGATTACGTCGACGACATCTTCGCAATAACCAACGAGACGGGCGAACGAATTCTCCAACTCCTCGACATTGCCTACTACCTGGTGTTCACGGGCCTGATCATGACCTCGATACAACTCACTAACTGGAAGGCAGATGTCGTTTTCCAGTCCGCACTTGAGGACTCTCTTGTTCGGATCGGACGGATGATGGTGACGATGGGAATCCTCCATGCTGTCACTCTGCTTGTGCTCCCCGTTGTCGGATTTGTGTACTCCAGCCTCGTCTGGACGGACTACCGAAATGGTCTCGGTCGCAACCCACCACCCCCTCTTCCCGGTGCCGCTCAAGCGGCGCGGGTGATGAAGATCACCCTCATCGTCGTGGGGGTGGTCATCGCTCTCAACCTCCTCGGATTGATCCCGGTATTGATTGCCGGCCTTATCGATCCCTGACCCGGAATCCAGGCCGGTCGCCGTTGGCCCTTTCCCCCTATGAAGTCCGGACCTTGTCGATTTCTATGCGGATCGGCAGCGGGTAGTCGTTGCTGAAGCTGTCGGCTGTCCATTTGTAGCTTTCGATCCGTCCCAAGTACTTGCCGAGATAGGGTGGATTCTCCGCCGCCCGGGGCGCATCCATATCGACGCGAGCCGTCCCCTCCATGGTCACGACCCCTCCACCCTGCGGCGTGCTGTTCAGATTGAGCGACACCTTGGGGTTGTCGACAACATTCTGGTTGCGGATGGTGCCTCTCTTGGAGTAAACGAGGAGTTCGTTGCCCTCGAGCAAGAACCAAACGACAGATGTTTGGGGCTGGCCGCCAGGTCTGACCGTCGTGAGCCAGATGACCTCCTCCTGTTCGAGCTTTCTTCGTACTTTGTCGTTGATCATCCTGCCAACAATACGACAACGTACTGGCTTCTATCCTCCAGATGTGATCTACCACTGGTGTCTCGAGAGCGACTGGGAAGCGGCAGGAGTCTCTTACGTGGCCGACAGCCTTGCCGAGGAGGGATTCATCCATTTTTCGTTCCGGGACCAGGTTGAACGTACGGCCACCACGCTCGATCGAGGAAGGCCCAACATGGTCTTGCTGTGCGTCGATGACACTGGCCTCGAGGTCGTCGTCGAAGACAGCTACGGCGGCGGTGAGGAATTCCCCCATTTCTATGGGCCGATCCCCGCCGATGCCGTGGTCCGCGTACTCCCCTTCCCGCCACAAGCGGATGGCTCCTTCCTCTTGCCCGAGGGCGTGTGAAATGCCCGTGGGGATGATCCTGGAACGGGAGGAGCTCCTCGACCGGTTGTCCGACGACCTGGCCGCGGCGGCCGGCGGTTCTGGTTCGTTTGCATTCGTCTCCGGCGAAGCCGGGGCGGGCAAGACGACGGCTGTGAACGAATTCGCCCGCACGGCACCGCGAAACACGCTGGTCCTGTATGGATTTTGTGATCCCCTGTCGACGCCAAGGCCACTCGGCCCCCTCATCGACATAGCAAACGACCCAGGGTCGGGTCTCGAAGAGGTTCTCGAACACAGCGACCTCTTCGAGATGTTTGTTGCCGTCCATGCCCGGCTCCAGCACACCATCAGACCGATATTGATGGTGATCGAGGATGTCCATTGGGCCGATGCAGCCACACTCGACATGCTCACATTCCTGGCCCGGCGCATCGGTGACACAAGAGCCCTCATTGTTGCCACGTATCGCGGGGATGAGATAACCCCTGACCATCCTCTGCGCCCTGTTCTCGCCGATCTCGGTTCTAAACCCAATGTTCACCGATATCCGGTGGAGCCCCTGAGCCTCGACGCCATCGAGACCCTCGCCGCGGGCCATGATGTCGACTCGCAGCGCATCTTCGACGTCACCGGTGGCAATGCCTTTTACGTCACCGAACTTCTCGGAGCGGAAGGAACGGTTCCAGAAACAGTGCAGGACGCTGTTCTTGCCCGTGTCTCACTCCTCGACGCCGAAGCGAGGCAAGCCGTCGAGGCAGTGTCCGTGGCCCCCAGATCGATGGAGTTGGCACAGATCGTGTCGTTGACAGGTGTCGACCCGGCAGCGCCTGAACGAGCAGTCCACCGTGGCGTCCTGATCGGTGATTCGTCGGGCTACCGATTCCGCCACGAGCTGGCCCGACTTGCCATCGAAGAATCCATACCCCAGCCCCGCCGCGTCGGCCTCCACACAACGGTTCTGCAACAGATCGCCGACAGCGGCGATCTATCCCGACTTGCTCACCACGCAATCGAGTCTGACAATCAGGACGCAATACTTCGGCACGTGCCCGCCGCGGCACGCGAGGCAACTAGACGCAGCGCACATCACCAGGCGGTCGGTCTGTACGAGGCCGCTCACCCATTCGCTAAATCAATGGACCCCGAAGACCGCTTCCGCTTCCTTGTCGGCTATACCGAGTCCCTACGAATTATCAACCGCCCTGCCGACTCGCTCGCTGTCGCCAATGAACTCGTCGAACTTGCCGAGGCAAACACGGTCGCCAGATTCCTCGGTGTTGCGCTGAGGATCAGGGGCAAAGCGCTCTGGATGAATGGCGACGCGGCTGCCTCCAACACAGACATGGAGGAATCTATCGCGGTTCTCGACGCACTGGGACCGTCACCAGATCTGTCCGACTCCCTCGACTGGGCGGCGAGCAACCACATGCTGGATCGGCATTACGCATCAGGAATGCGGCTGGCGAAGCGTGCAGTCGAAGTCGCCGGGGCAATCGGCTCGACAACTCACGAGGTCAAGAGTCTGCAGACAATGGGGACAATCGAACTCGTGATGGGAGAAGCCACCCGCGGGATTACGTTGATCGAGCGATCGATCGAGCTCGGCAAGTCCTCATCGGACCGGAGAGTCGGCGTCGTGGGTTACGAAATGCTCGGGACT
>DATDCF010000061.1:0-2656 GCA_036524475.1 Acidimicrobiia bacterium
GAGGTGCTTCCTATGGCAGCCGCGTGGGCTCTCGCTCTCGGAATGTCACTGACAATTCTGACTGTCGTCTCCGACACCCGTGAGCCTATGTGGTCAGAAATGCGCCCAAGTAGGTACGGGCGTCATGCCGAACCCGAATCCTACATCGAATCGCTCGTCGAGCGTTGGAAGCAGGTGCTCCCTGCGACTGATGGCGCGGTTGTATTCGATCCGATCGGTCCGGCCAGTGGCATTAGAATCCACCTCGATCAAAAGCCGACAGGGTTGATCGCGGTGACTACACATGCGAGGTCGGGGATGCAACGGGTCAGATTCGGAGCTCATGCGGCTTCGATCGTTCGCGCATCTGTCGCCCCCTGCCTGGTAGCGCCCGTTGCGGGATTGGGCACCAACATCCGGCCCTCCTCCGCTTGAATTCGATCTCCGCTTGCCCTGGTGAATGCGACAACGGCACCTGCGACGAGCCGGTGAGCGCTGGCGAAATCTCGATGTCAGGAGCTTGCTGAGCGCCAAACGGTCGATCTGCGGAGGAGGGTCGGGTCGTGGCTGGCTTGGGTACAGGCGACAGCTAATTAATTCCAGCTGAGTGTGAATGTGGTGGCTGTGGCCGGTGACAGTTCGGCGTGTTGTCTTTCCCCGGCCATTGGCGTGAAATAGCACACTGCTGGCCAATCTCGAAGTCTTTGATGAGCAAACGGCAACTCGACGTGATCGTCCTCGGAGCAGGCGGACGCATTATCCAATGAACTCGGATCAGCCCTTCCCGCCGATGTCCACGTTGGTGGCCTCGTAGACAAGATCAGTCTCTCGGGCCCGGTGGATTCGGTAGCGCGAATCCAACTCAGCGAGGCGGGTCCGCACGTCTTGAACGTCGATTTCAGGTTGGGCCGACTGGGCTTTGATCTGGTTCCGAAGCGACTGTTCGGCCGCTGCCAGTGTGTCGAGTTCATTCTCGAGCGCATTGATCTGGTATTCGAACCTAGGCTGCTCCGCCGCAATCTGGGAAAACAGCGACTTGGGTTCGTGGTTATGCCTGGCTTGCTCATCGAGCGCCGCGACGAACGAGTCCAGTGCATTGATGACAGTGTCGAGCCACGCGCTTTCTCTGCCCGGACCTGGGGCTTCCAACGCGTCCTCCAGGTCTGAGAGGGCGATGTACGCAGCGCTCCTGTCGGCCCGGTTTTGGGCGACGGCCGCTTCAAGTGTGTGCTGTGTCACGGCAAAACTTCTCTCGCATACCTGCATCGTGGATCACGGCCCAAGAGATGCACAGGCTAAGGGTTCGTATGGTTCGCGTCAGCTTCTTCCCACGACCGCGGCGATGTCAACCATTCGCGCGGAATAACCCCACTCGTTGTCGTACCAGGCGACGATCTTTACCACGTCGTCTTGGAGGAGAAGTGTCGAGGCGGAGTCGACGATCGAGGAATGTGGGTCACCGATGATGTCTCTGGACACGAGCGCTTCATCGGTGACGCGCAGGACTCCTTTCATGCGGCCTGACGCTGCGTCGCTGAGCGCCTCATGGATCTCCTCGACCGTGGTGCCTCGGTTGAGCTTGGCGGTGATGTCGGTAACAGAGCCGTCTTCGACAGGTACCCGGTAGGCCATACCTTTCATTTTCCCTTCGAGTTCTGGGATGACACGGGCTGTAGCTTTGGTGGCTCCTGTGGTGGAGGGAACGATCGACAGGGCAGCAGCTCGTCCCCTCCGCCGTTTGCGAGCCGGCGTGTCGACCAATGCCTGACTGCTGGTGTAGGCGTGGATGGTCGACATCATCAGATATTCGATCCCAAAGGAGTCCGCCAACACCTTGGCCACCGGTGCGAGACAGTTTGTGGTGCACGATGCGTTACTGACCACGAAATGCTGCTGGGGGTCAAACGTTTCGTCGTTGACGCCGTATACGAATGTCGTGTCGGCGTCGTCCGATGGGGCAGAGATCACCACACGGCCCGCGCCGGCCCCTAGATGCCGTGCCGAGTCCGCGCGGCTTCGCATTGCCCCGGTGCACTCCACCACCACGTCTATTCCCAACTCGTCCCACGGGAGGCGGGAAGGGTCTGCCTCGGCGGTGAATCGAATCTCCTCGCCATCCACCACTAGCCGGCCCGGTCCGGTCGAGACTTTTCCGGGATACCAGCCGTGGACAGAGTCATACTTCAGCAGGTAGGCGAGATCGTCCAGATCAGCGAGGTCGTTGACCCCCGCTACTGCGAATCGGTCATCCGTGATGAACTGTTTTAGCGAGCACCTACCGATTCGGCCTAACCCGTTGATTGCGATCCGAATCATTAGATCCTCCTTGTGCTCTTCGTCCAGACACTACGCGCCTTGGCTCTTTCACACTCCCTCCGCCCTTCCGGAAACCTGAGTTTGAATTTCGTAGAGTCGAGGGCGAGTCGAGATGTGCCGGCCAGCCGAGATCTGCCCGGTATGCGCCCCTTGGGGAATGCAAGGCGATCGGCACCAGGCACACACCCGACCGCTCTGGAACACATCATCTAGCGGCTGCCAAGCAACCACGGAAGGACATCTTCAGCCATGACACGGGCACCCGTCAGCACTGTCGGTCCGAGGCCTACCGGAGCCGCCAAAGGTAGGTCGAACGCAGAAAGGGACGTCGCCGCGTGTCGGGGGGCGGACCACCCAAACA
>DATDCF010000062.1:0-4358 GCA_036524475.1 Acidimicrobiia bacterium
GCGCAGAAGGAAGGTTTGGCATCGAACGGACTCCTCCTGTTAGCGAATGAACGATTCAGAGTAATAGCGCATAAAGACTCAATGAAAATCTGCCGATCCCGAGTTCTGACCTATTCAGGTCGACGGAGATACCATTACCACGATGTCGCGGATTTCAATCCTTTTGGCTGTTGCCACCGTTCTCGGCGGGTGTGCAGCAAGTTCGGTCGAATCGACGACGTCCACAACCGTCGCCCCGCCGACAACTACGACCTCGACGATCACGCCTCCCCCACCGACCTACTACGAGGGCATTGCGGCATCGCCCTTGCCCGAAGACGTCAGCGTCGTGGCGATGTCAAAGGGCGATCTGGCTATCTATTCCGAGCCCGATGCCGAAGAGCCCAGTAGCTCACTCCCCGCGGCGACCATCCTGGGAACTGTGACGGTTGTCACGGTCATCGAAGGGCCTATCGATGGATGGGCAAAAGTGATGTTGCCCGTTCGACCAAATGGATCGGAAGGGTGGGTAAAGACGTCCGACGTTCAGCTCTTCCTGGTGGAAGGGCGGGTTGTGGTCGACCTCTCTGACAAATCGTTGACCTACTACGTGCGCGGCGAAGAAGTGCTCAATTCGGTCGTCGCTGTCGGAACTTCTCGAAATCCCACCCCGACCGGCCAATTCTTCGTGACCGACAGTGTCACACTCGCCAACCCCGATTCAGCGTGGGGGCCACACGCCCTGGGCCTGTCCGGGCGTAGCGACACAATCACCGAATACAACGGGGGAGATGGAATCATCGGAATTCACGGGACAAATCGGCCGGACTCCATCGGTAACGCCGCATCGCTGGGATGTGTGCGACTCCCCAACGAAATCATCACCCAGCTCCACGGGCTGATCTCCATCGGAGTTCCCGTGGAGATCCAGGCCTAGCCCACAGTCACCCGGGAGTTCGAGAGCACGGTGGCGTTGCGGCTCTCGACGCTGGCCGAAAGCACCAGCCCGTTGCCCTGCTCCCAGATTCGAGTGGAAACGGTCTCGCCCGGGTAGACAACACCGGCAAAACGGGCCGAATATCCCGTAACCGAAGTCGTGTCGCCGTCCAGAGCCGCGTCGACAGCGGCTTTCAGGGCGATCCCGTAGGTGCATAGCCCGTGGAGAATGGGGCGTTCGAACCCGGCGAACATGGCGAATCCGGGATCGGCATGGAGAGGGTTGAGGTCGCCCGAAGACATCCTGTAGAGGAGCGCCTGCTGCGGGAGTGTCTCGTATTCAACAACGATGTCTGGTTCTCGGTCGGGCGGCGCGTCTCGCTCCCCGGGACCACTTTCACCGCCGAAACCACCCTCGCCTCGAACAAAGATCGAGGGCCGGTTGGTAAAGAGCGGCTCATTGGTCTTCATGTCGATGGAGACGATTTCCATGGTTATCAGAGCGCCCTTACCTTTGTCGTATACACCGGTCACACGGGCATCTTGACTGACCGAGCCTTCGGTGGGAATCGGCCGATGGACGACTATGTCGTGCTCACCGTGGAGAATCTGGGTCAGGTTGATCTCGAGTCCGTCGATCATCCCCAAACTCATCATTGTCGAGAAGGGCGGGATGGTCGCGAAAGCGGGCAGAACTTGGAGATCTCCTTCATAGACGTATCGCAACTCCCGCTCGTCGGTGGGTGGGTTGCCTGCACCAATTCCGAGGTGATAGAGAATCACGTCCCGATCAGACCACGAGTAAGAGGTGGCCGGAAACACGCCTGCAATCACACGGTCGACGTCGATCGGCATCGATCAACCCGCTGCGATTCGGGCGATCATCATCAGCTCATCGTTGTTGTTCATCGGGACTTCGTATCGGGATATGTCGCGGATCTCATCGAGATGACTGGCGAGGGTCTCAACGTCGGGAACATCACCCTGCCCGGCGAACCATCCATCATTGACACCAATGAAGACCCTGGCATAACGCCCGCCACCCACCGAGAAGACTTGATGGGTGGACTGGTTTGCCTCCGAGCACAGGTAGACAACCATCGGAGTCACCTGGTCGGGGTCAAACATCTCGGCGAACGGCCCCAGGATGTCCTCTGTCATCCGGGTCCTGGCTGTCGGGGCGACGGCGTTCGACGTGATCCCGTACTTCTCTCCCTCGATGGCCAGGACGTTGGAGAGACCTACCAAACCCGCCTTCGCGGCCCCGTAGTTTGACTGGCCAAAATTGCCAAAGAGTCCGCTCGCCGAGGTGGTGTGGACAAAACGCCCGTAGTTGTTCTCCTTCATCACCTTGAATGCCGGATGGGAGACAAAGAAGGCCCCTTTGAGGTGGACATCGAGGACTGCCTCAACCTCGTCGAGGGTCATATTGGCGAACGACTTGTCCCGGAGGATCCCGGCGTTGTTGACAACGATATCCACCTTGCCGAACGACTCAAGCGCCGTCTGGATAATGCCCTCGCCCCCGTCACGGGTCGATACCGAGTCATAATTCGGGACGGCTTCGCCCCCGGCGGCTTCGATCTCGGATACGACAACATCTGCCGCCTTGTGAGATGAGCCACTCCCGTCGACCGATCCCCCCAGGTCATTGACCACCACCCGGGCACCACGGTGGGCCAATTCGAGCGCGTAGCCACGTCCCAGTCCACCGCCGGCCCCGGTGACTACGGCCACGCGTCCATCAAAAGTTATCGGTTCTGTCATACCGTCAGTTTGACCCCGGGCTATCGCTTAGCGCAACTCAGGCGGGGTCGACACCCTTGTGCAATCACAACCCGAGTGACCGACCGATGATTTCTTTCATGATCTCGGTGGTGCCTCCGTAGATTGTTTGCACCCGGGCGTCGCGATAGGCGCGGGCGATCGGGTACTCCTCCATGTAACCCCAGCCGCCGAAGAGTTGGAGACATCGATCGATCACCCTCTTTTCCATCTCGGTGATCCACCACTTCGATTTGGCGGCCTCGTCGGCGGACAGTTCGCCTCGGGTGTGCTGCAGAATCTGGTTATCGACATAAACCCGGCCGATGTCCAGTTCGGTCCGCATCTCGGCCATGTTGTGTTTCACCGTCTGGAACGATCCGATCGGTTGCCCGAACGCTTTACGCTCCTTGATGTAATCGAGGGTCCATCCGAATGCCGCTTCGGCATGGGCTATCGACCCGACGGTGAGCGACAGCCGCTCCTGCGGCAGGTTCTCGACGAGGTGGACAAATCCCCGCCCCTCATCGCCGAGGAGGTTGGTGACAGGCACCCGGACGTCGTCGAAGAACAATTCGGCGGTGTCCTGGGCGTGGAGCCCGATCTTGTCGAGGTTGCGTCCCCGGGTGAAGCCATTCATTCCATCCTCGACCACGAGCAAACTCATCCCGGAATGCCGCTCTGCCGGATTTGTTTTCACGGCCGTGATAATCACGTCCGAGTTGATCCCGTTGGTGATGAAGGTCTTGGAGCCGTTGACGACGTAGTGGTCCCCGTCGCGGATCGCGGTTGTGGCGATCCCGGCGAGGTCGGAACCCGCGCCGGGCTCGGTCATTGCGATGGCCGCCATCAAGTCGCCTGAGGCGAGGCCCGGAAACCAGCGTTCCTTCTGTTCGTCGGTGGTCAGCCTGAGGAAATACGGAAGGCATACATCGTTGTGCAACGTGATGCACATCCCGGATCCGAACCCATTTCCCCCGGTGATCTCCTCGACAATCACGGCGTTGAAGCGGAAGTCGTCGACACCACCGCCACCAAACTCCTCGGGGATGGCCATTCCGAGCAGACCGCTGGCACCTGCCTTGCGGAACATGGCCTTGTCCACGATCCCTGCCTGTTCCCACTTGTCGATGTTGGGAACGATCTCGCGTTGCACGAACTCACGAGCAGTGTCGCGGAACAGCTGATGGTCAGCCTCGAAGATCGGGCGGTCGGATGTGAGAGTCATACCCCTACGTAGAGGCTGTCGATCTCCTCGGCGTACTTCTCGAGAACAACACGCCGCTTCAGTTTCAGCGAAGGGGTGAGTTCCCCGGAGTCTGGTGTCCACTCATCCGGCACAACAATCCATTTCTTTATCTGCTCGACACGTGCCACGGTCTCGTTGGCCGCAGCCATAGCATCGGTGATCTCCTGTTGCACCTCGGGCAGCTTGGAGAAGCTCCCGAGGTCGTCGTAGGCCAGACCCCGCGCCTCAGCCCATGCCGGAGCCTCCTCGTGGTCGAGTGCGACAACCATCGTGATGAACTTGCGCCCGTCACCGACCATGCAGGCCTTGGATATCAGCGGGTGGTTGCCGAGCAATGTCTCCAACTTCGCCGGTGCAATGTTCTTACCGGCGGCGTTGATGATTATCTCTTTGCTCCGACCCACGATCCAGAGGTAGCCATCGTCGTCGA
>DATDCF010000063.1:0-3517 GCA_036524475.1 Acidimicrobiia bacterium
GACCAGTCGAGATGTACGCCGGGACCACCACCCTCCATCTCGGGCCGGATCGACCGGCGTATGTACTGACTCCCATCATCCCGCCTGCGTGAAAGCGGCCAAGCCGTTCACGCCGAGGAGCCAGCCAGGATGCTCTGATCAGGTGCCCGTCACGTCGCTGACGGCAGCTTCCGCGAACTCGTCGATTCGTAGATCACCTGCGTCGTAGAAAGCGATGATGCGGCAGGGACATGCCTCCAGCCCTTCGTATTTCCAGGGAAAAGCTCCGATGATCGCCCGGGTGTTCAACACCTTGGCGATGTCGCCACCTACGTTCTCGGCGTGGATGAGTCCTTCCTGGAACGCCCAATTGTGGAACGGGAAGAGGTCGTTCTTGACCAGCCGACCAGACAACTTGTGCGTGTATTCGTAAGTCGGGAAGAACTCGTCGACCTTCATTCCGACCTTGTCCTCGAACTGCAGGGTCAGGTCAGGACGCATGTTTCGGATTGTGGTCCACATCGGGTGATCGCCCGACCCGGCGTCGATTCCGAACCATTTGATCTCCATGTCGAGCATCCACTTCAGCAATTCCAGCTTCCCGCCGGGATGCATCGAGAAGTACCGGACGAGGTCGGCCTGTTCCTGACCCTCGTAGTAGCGATTGAACCCGGTGTGGATGATGAGAATGTCGCCCTTTTCGATCTCCACGTTCGCAGTGAGCATGTCGGGGGTGATCACATCCCAGTCGTCGACCATGTCGGAGATGTCGACGATTGCACCCTTGTTGACCAGGAACGACAAGGGGTAGGAGGCCATATCGGCCCTTCCGTCCGCACCGTGCATACCACCATCGAGGTGGGTTCCGACATGGAGTGCGGAGTCGATCCGCTGTGCCACGATCCGTTGTGTTTGCAGCGTCTGGGCGTAGTACATCTTGTTCCCGGCATATCCCACCCAACCCGGGGTGTGCACGTTCATCGTGTGAGAAAGATCCACCATCTGCATTGAGCATCTCCAAAGTCGATTGAATGCGACTCTAGGGAGTGAGGCGGACGGCCGGAATCACAGAACCCGGTCGTCCACCGCGATCCCGTAGATGTCGGTGCGACGGTCGGCGCGGGGGGCGATCAGATCGCCTCGAGTCTGGGCCCGCCTCACCTGACTCAGGTCGACGGTACCCACCACCACTTCTTCTTCCGTTCCGGACAGCGGCCCGAGTGTTCGCCCTCCCGTCGGGTCGACGAGGATGGACGATCCCAGGAAATCGTATCCGCCGTGATGCCCCACCTGAGAGGCGGCGGCGATGAAGACCTGGCTGAGATTGGCCTGAACCTCGGTGCCGCGGCCTTGAGGCGACATTCCCTCCACGTCCCAATGCTGCTCGTCGAATCCCGGCAGCCAAGCCGTTGGCACACAGATCAATTCGGCCCCCTGCAGAGCCATCAGTCGCACTACCTCGACAAATCTGAGGTCGTAGCACACACAAATGCCGATCGTCCCGAATCGGGTTGGCACCATCGGGAATCCAAGGTCCCCGGGGGTGAACGCGAGCTTCTCGTCAGAGAACAGGTGGGTCTTGCGGTAGTGACCGATCACGCCATCGGGCCCGACCGCTACCGCCGTGTTGAACAGTCGCTCGCCGTCTCGCTCGCAAAGACCGCCCACTATGTATCCGTCTGCAGCCCTGGCGATCTCCGCCCAGCTTTCGGTGGTAGGCCCGGGGACGGGCTCGGCAATCTCCAACATCCTGTGAGCGTCGGTGCCATAGCCGGAGACGATCATCTCGGGCAGTACCACCAGATCGGCTTCCTCACCAAACGCGCGAGCCAGGGCGTCTTCGCAGTGGCTCCGGTTTTCCTCCACGGTGTAGGGCTCACCGGAAATCTGGGCGATGCCGACCTTGAGCCTGGAACTCACGGCAGGAGCTGGTAGGCACCGATCTTGACCAGCATGTTCCAATCCGCCGGCGATGGCCCTCCGACACTCTCGATTCGGCTGCCGCGATCCGCCCTCACAGCGTGCCACACACCAACCGGAACGTGGATGGCGCACGGAGCTTCGAATTCCAGGTCGATGCCATTGTCGATGTCCTCGATGGTGCCAGACCCGGTCATGACGTAGAGAGTGTCCTCCGATCCAGTGTGGACATGCGCCACGTTCCTCTCACCAGGCTGCATGTCTACATAGTTCATGTTCGCCGTCTGCGAACCTCTCCCCGGCCATACCACCAGGCGAGCATCGCGGGCGATCATGGGCATCAGGAGATCGGGCTGATCGCGGTGGAGGACGTGCACGGCCATCCTCAATCCGTTTCCGGTGTCGTGTAAATCAGTGGGTCAGCAGGTGACGGACCTCCCACGACCTCGGAGCCCTCCGGCCCCGCGGCAATGCGGTACCGGGTGCCGGGGTCGACCAAGATCATGCCTCCGGTGAGGACATGACGTCGAGCGTCGACATCCAGGTCATGGACTTCAACCGTCCCTGCGATCACGTAGTAGACGGCCTCCATCGGATGCCTAAGCGGGATCGTTCGCCCTCCCGGTTCCAAAGAGAATCGGTGGAACGAGCGGAGATGAGCTCCCATCCCAGGCCATACCAAGGCCCAGGCCCGGCCCCGTGTCTCGACAATTGACAAGGGAAGTGTCGTCGGATCGTCTGATACGACCCTGACTTCCCTCGGAACTGTCGTCGTCGCCGAGCCCGTATTCAATCGCACTAGATCTTCGTTCACCGCACTCAAGCCTACGTCGGGCTGGCCGAATGCGCATGAGGTGTCGGAGACTCCGACCATTGATGTAGTTCATCCTCAGTGGTTGGTCGGGATCACCTCGGCTCGGCGAAACCCGCCGGTGACTCTGTACAGAGCGTGCTGCAGAAGTCTGATTCGTGGGGTGCGCCAACACTGGAGAGGATGATGGCCCTCATGGATTAGACACAGATTGCACGAAGTGCAATCCACCGCGCCTTCGCGGCCGTCGCTCATCTGAGCCACGAGATCAGGTTCGCGGATCAGGGGCCGGGCCAGTCCGATGAAGTCTGCGTCGCCGGACACCAGCACCTCACGCATGGTCCCGGTGGTGCGCATACCCCCGGTGAGAATGATGGTCGTGTCCACCCGGTCGCGGAGAGCCCGTGCCAGGGGTCGGAAGTACGCCTCGGGACGAGGCGGTGACAGCAACCGATGTGCCAGAAGGTCCTGGGCCGCTCGCCTCGGCCCGACTGCAACGTAGGTGTTCGCCGAGTCGGTGGGAGCCTGCATCAGCCCGCACGAAACTTCGATCGCGTCCAGCCCCAGTTCGACGAGGGACTGAGCGCGAGCCACCGACTCGTCGATCCGCAGGCCATCGTCGACCGCGTCGACCATGCCGATCTTCATCGTTACGGGAAAGCCCGACGGGACCGCTGTGCGAACCGCCTCTACCACCGCCTTCGAGAACGCCCTGCGACGGTCGTTATCTCCACCCCATTCGTCATCCCGGCGATTGGTTACGGGGGAGGCAAACTCGCTGATCAGATAGCCGTTCGCCCCATGGAT
>DATDCF010000064.1:0-6066 GCA_036524475.1 Acidimicrobiia bacterium
GTCATCCCGAACTCGGTTTTGCCATGACCCGCAACCGCCTCGACGCCCGGGTGTCAGAAGCCATCCTCTATCATCACGAACGATTCGACGGCCAGGGCTACCCCTTTGGCCTGGCCGGGAACGCCATACCCATCCTTTCCAGAATTGTCCTCGTCGCCGACGCATTCGACGCAATGACATCGACCAGGGCCTACCAGCCGGCACTGCCTGTCGATTTTGCGGTCGGAGAGATCAGCCGCAACGCCGGAACCCAATTCGACCCGGCAGTGGTGGAGATCTTCCTCGACCTCGCCGAGGTGAATCGGCTCCCTCTCGCCTCAACTGCCTGAGTATTTGTCCTCCACTCCTGATACCTTCAGGATGTGGACCCGCTGAACAGTTTTTCCCCCGCCACCCGAGCGTGGTTTGCGGCTTCGTTCCCCGCCCCGACCGGGGCGCAATCATTGGGCTGGCCGGCCATCGCGTCGGGTGAGAACACACTGATTCACGCACCAACCGGGTCTGGCAAGACGCTGGCCGCATTTCTCTGGACACTCGACCAGATTCTCACTGCAGAGACCCCCGAAAAGTCAAAGCGGTGCCGTGTCCTCTATGTTTCACCACTCAAGGCCCTGGCCCACGATGTCGACCGCAATCTCCGGGCGCCACTCACCGGTATTCGCCATGCGGCCGAACGACTCGGCGGAGATCCGCTGCCCGAAGTCACAACCTTTCTCCGCACCGGTGACACGTCGCAGGCAGAACGACAACGGATGCAACGCAACCCGCCCGACATCCTGATCACAACACCAGAGTCGCTGTACCTGATGCTGACTTCGGCAGTCCGCGAGACGCTCAGATCGGTCAAATGGCTAATCGTCGACGAGGTCCATGCTGTGGCTGGTTCGAAAAGGGGCGCCCATCTCGCGCTCTCCCTGGAACGACTCGAGGAGATAGCCGAGATATCGCCACAACGGATCGGGCTTTCAGCCACCCAACGGCCCCTGGAGACCACAGCCCGATTCCTCGGTGGTGGCACCATCAATGGCGAGGTCTGGAAGCCCCGCTCGGTGACCATCGTGGATGTGCCAGGCAGTCGGACCATAGATCTCGAGATCGTGGTGCCGGTCGAAGACATGAATGAACCCGCCCAGACCGACCCCCTCGATCCCGACGCGGCCCCGGTTCGGTCGATCTGGCCAGCAGTATATCCAGCCTTGCTCGCTCAGATCCAGGAGCACAACTCGACCATCGTTTTCGCCAATTCACGCCGCCTCGCCGAGCGGGTTTGCTCCGAGCTCAATCGGCTCGCAGGCGAAGAGATCGCTCGGGCCCATCACGGCTCGGTGGCAAGGGAACAACGTCTCGAGATCGAGTCCGCTCTCAAAAAGGGTGAGCTCAAGGCGGTCGTGGCCACATCGTCGCTCGAGCTCGGCATCGACATGGGTGCAGTCGACCTGGTGCTCCAAATCGAGGCGCCGCACTCTGTAGCCTCCGGTCTGCAGCGGGTGGGAAGATCGCGGCATCAAGTGGGCAAGGTCTCGAAGGCCAAGATCTTCCCCAAGTATCGGGGTGATCTCCTGGTCGCAACGGTGGTGGCTTCCGAAATGCTAAAAGGGAGAGTGGAGTCGACCCGGATACCGCAGAATCCACTCGACGTACTCTGCCAACAGATCGTGGCCACGACGGTCATCGACGAGACAGACGCAGACTCGATATTTGCGATGGTGCGGCGGGCAACTCCGTTCCGCGACCTGCCTCGCAACCTCTTCGACGAGACATTGGACATGCTCGCCGGACGCTACCCATCCGATCTGTTTGCCGAACTCCGACCGAGGATCACCTGGGACCGCAGCTCGGGGGCACTCTCCCCCAGGCCCGGTGCCCGGCAGCTGGCGGTCTCGAACGCGGGCACGATCCCCGATCGCGGCCTGTTCCGGGTCGCACTGCCGGATGGAAGCAGGGTTGGAGAACTCGACGAAGAAATGGTCTACGAATCCAGGGAGGGCGACACGTTCCTGTTGGGCTCGACGGCATGGCGGATCACCGGGATCGACCACGACCGGGTCACCGTCGTTCCCGCGCCAACTTCGGCCTCTCCAAAAATGCCCTTCTGGCACGGTGACAGTCTGGGGCGTGCCCTGGAGACAGGTAAGGCAATCGGCTCCTTTGTGCGCGAAGTCTCCGCACTCGAGGAGGAACAAGCCCTGTTTCTGCTCACAGACGAATACCACCTCGACTCTCTCGCAGCATCCAATCTCTGGAATTATCTCGAGGAGGAACGGGAGTTCACCGGAGTCGTTCCCACCGATCGGGTTCTCGTAGTTGAACGGTTCCAGGACGAGATTGGCGACTGGCGACTGGTGTTGCTGTCACCCCTGGGGTCGCGAATTCATGCCCCCTGGGCAATGGCGTTGCGCCAGAAGTTCCGCCACCGGCTCGGCACCGACGTCGACATGATCTGGTCAGATGATGGGATCGCATTCCGGTTTCCCGACAGTGATGAGATCCCCGATGCCGCCGACCTCCTGATAGAGCCCGAAGAAATCGAGTCGATGCTGGTGGAACATATCGGAGACACCGCTCTTTTCGGTGCCCGATTTCGGGAAGCCGCCGGGCGGTCTCTCCTTCTCCCCCGACGTCGCCCCGGGGAACGAACACCCCTCTGGCTGCAAAGACGAAAGGCTTCAGACCTCCTCGGAGTGACCCGCCAATTCGGCTCCTTCCCGATCATGTTGGAGACCTATCGTGAGATCCTCAAAGACGACTTCGACCTCCCCGCCCTCCAGGAAGTCCTCGGCAGCCTGCGAAACCGGCGGATTCACTTGGCCGAGGTCGACCTCTCCGGGCCTTCCCCGTTCGCCGTATCGCTCCTCTTCTCCTTCGTTGCCGCGTATCTCTACGAATCAGACGCCCCCGTGGCAGAACGCCGGGCAGCAGCATTGACGCTCGATCGGGATCTCCTGCGCGAATTGTTGGGCGACGGCGAGCTCCGTGAGCTGATCAGCCCCGAGGTCATGGCGGCAGTCGAACTCGAACTCCAATACCTGACCGACCAGCGCCGGGCCAACGGCCCTGACTCGATCCACGACATGCTCCGGAATCTGGGACCGCTGGGCCGCGACGACGTGATGGTGCGCTCCGGTGACGACGCAGCCATTCATCTCGATCAACTCCTGACCGAGAAGCGGATCTTCGAGGTCGTCCACAAGGGAGAGCCACACTTCGCCGCCGTTGAAGATGTCGCACGACTGCGCGACGCACTGGGAGTCCAACCGCCCGATGGGATACCGTCGGTGTTTCTCGAACCGGTGCCCGACCCGCTCGGCGATGTAGTCGGCCGGTACGCCCGCACCCATACTCCGTTCACGGCCGCCCAGGCCGCCACCAGCCTCAATCTCCCCATCGCCGTCGTGGATTCGGTGCTGATGGCGTTGGAAGTGTCCGGGCGTGTCATCCGTGGTGCATTTCTCGCAGGAGGCGTCCACCAGGAGTGGGTCGATTCCAATGTCCTGAAAAGGCTGAAGCGGAGATCTCTGGCGAGCCTCCGGCAAGAAATCGAACCGGTCGACCAAAACCAGTACGCCTACTTCAACGTCGTATGGCAGGGCGCCGCCGATGAGGCGAAGCGGGGGCTCAACGCCTTCGAGACCGCCATCCAGCGACTCCAGGGCGCGGCCATACCCGCCTCGGTGATAGAGCGTGACATTCTCAACCCGCGGGTCATCAATTCGGCCGAGCTCTTGGACAAAAGCCTCAGCTCTGGAGACCTGGTCTGGGTCGGGCGAGAACCGATCGGACATCGCGACGGAAGGATTTCGCTCTTCTACCCCGGGTCGCTCAACACTTTGTGGCCGGGGCCGAGCGCAGATCATCAGTTGAGTGCGAAGGCCATCTCCGTCCTGGAGTATCTGAAGAGACATGGGGCGAGCTTCTTTCGCGATATCTACGCCGACGCGGGGGGTGGAGACATCGGAGAAATGGCGGATGCCCTCTGGGAGTTGGTCTGGTCCGGGTATCTGACGAACGATACGCTCGCCCCACTCCGTTCTTATCTTGGCCGACGTGCGACCAGGGCCTCGGGCAGGAGGGCAGCTGCGCGATTCCCCGATTTCGTCGCCGGTCGTTGGTCCCTGCTCTCGTCAATAGCGGGGAGCGCGGGGAGCACCACCGAGAAGCACACCGCCTGGGCCCAGCTTCTCCTCGACCGCTATGGCGTCGTCACCCGAAGCACGGCCCTAGCCGAGAGCTATCCGGGCGGCTTCACCGGTCTTTACCCTGTATTCAGCCATCTCGAGGAGACCGGCCGTCTCCGTCGGGGATACTTCGTCGAAGGATTGGGAGGTTCCCAGTTCGCACTCCCCGGTGCCGTCGAGCTGCTGCGTGCGAACCCGGCGAAGTCAACTGTTGCAATTGCAGCCACCGACCCTGCGAATGCTTATGGGAGCCTTATCAGCTGGCCGGAAGCCGAGACCAGGCTCGCCCGAGACGCTGGTGCCTACGTTCTGCTCCATGCCGGCGTCCTGGTGGGGTATCTCGACAAGGGTCGCCGCCACCTGACTCTCATGACCGAAGACCCCATTCTCTATCCCGAAATCGGGCGGGAACTCGCGGCGATAGCAGCGCGGCACCGCCGGATGACATTGCAAAAGGTCGACGAACAGACCGCACCGGCCTCTCCCCTGGCCCCGGTCCTGCGGGAATGGGGTTTCGCTCCGGCTCCCAAGGGCCTGGCCTACCGCAAGTAGCCCAACCGGGTCAATCCAGACGGGGCCATGCCCGGAGGGCTTCGTTCACCACCGAGCTGAACTTCAACCCCATCAACACAACACCTGCCGCTCCTGAGCCCCGGGCGCGTTGCTCCATCTCGCCGACCAACTGCCAGCCGAGTTTCCGTCCGACGTCGGGCTCGAGGTCGCCGATCCGGACTTTGAGGGCATCGGACGCAGGCACAGCACCGATCGCCTCCATCTGGTCGACCCAACCAAGATTGAAAGGCGGAATCACCATCAGATAAACGGGCGGGTCGTCATCGCGAAGTTTCAACTGTGACATCTGGGGTTCAATCGACTCGGGATCGAGCACGGGCCCCGCAACGAAGAACTGGGCTCCGAGGTCGACCCGGCGCCGGAACTGCCACTCTTTGAATCGGGTCGGCATCCCCACTTCAAAGTCCGGGAGGTCCACTTGTAGGCGACGCAAGTGCTCGACTATCTCGTAGTGATGGGCAAGGTGATCGATATGGGGCACCGTGTCCCCGATCACTACGAGGAAAGAGTCAACGCCATTTCCGAGAGCACCCCGAACCTCTGACTCGATGGCGAGAATGTTGCGATCCCGGGTTGAAACCACGACCGTGGGGTCGACGTGTGGTGTGTCATGGGTGATCCGGGCGGAGAAAGCATAAGGCGAAACTCGAATCCGCCCGAAGACATTGTCGGTGACGATCACGTTGCTCCACCCGGAGAGATCGCGGTGGCTCTGGTCGGGCAGTTCGGGTGGGTTGACCTCCGGAATCCGGAGCCAACTTGACTTCTTAGTTAGCAACTCGAGCCTCCCTCGCACTCCGGGCGACGAAATACTTTGCCTCCGGGTGATGACAGATGATCGCCGACGTCGTCTGCTCAGGGTGGTACTGGTATGCGGTTTCAGCCCCCACTTCTATGCCGATCCGCCCGGCCCCTAGTAGCCCGGCAACCCGCTCGTTGTCTTCGAGGTCGGGACATGCCGGGTAACCCCACGAGTAGCGGCCACCGCGATACTTCTGACGGAACAGTCCGGTAAGCGTCGGCCCATCCTCGTGGACAAAACCCCACTCCGTTCGGATCCGATGGTGCCAGTACTCGGCAAGCGCTTCGGCCATTTCCACACCGAGGCCATGGAGGTGGAGATATTCGGTGTACTTGTTGGCAGCAAAGAGCTCTGCCGTCCGTTTCGAGATCTGATCTCCCATCGTGACGATGTGAAAAGCGGCGTAGTCGACTTCGCCGCCCACCGGGCGGAAGAAGTCAGGGATCGAGAAGAAGGGGTCTTCTTGTTGCCGTGGGAATGAGAATCGGGTTCGTTCCGATGTCCGGTGTTCATCTT
>DATDCF010000065.1:0-2224 GCA_036524475.1 Acidimicrobiia bacterium
GTCGAAATCGGCTCCTCGGACCTTGCCTTGCCGATGGCGGACATCCTGGGGGTCGTTCGTGATGTGCCCGGGGTTGTCAGCGATCCTGCTCCGGACGTGCAACTCCTCCTGGTCGAGCCTCATGGCGTCGTCGCTCTAATCGGTTTCTGGCACGAACCCTCCGATGGGCCCGTGGTGGCGTCATCTGTCTTGCATGCTCTAGCCACCAAACTGCCCGGGGCCACTTTGAGAGCAGTCCCTGATCCCAATGTTGCCCCGCCCCCGCCCCCGCCCCCGGCGCCTCCGCCTCCAGGGTGATCAACCGATCAGATCACTCCTCTTCACCGATAACGGCGCTGAGCCCCCCACTGTCATACCGTCTTCGGCGATGTTGGCCGCATGAACCGCAAAACCGGACTCCGTAGGCACAAACTCGCCCGTGGTCACGCCGGACTGGGTAGTCGGGCTATTTTTCTATGTCATGGTCAAGGATTCCGCCTACTTCATCCAGCCTGACTCCGGGCCGGGCCCGGGAGTCCTGGTCCTTCCGTCTTTCTGGGGCCTGACGTCCTCGGTAAAGAAGCTGGCAGACGATATTGCAGATGAGGGACACACCGTCCTGGTGCCGGATCTCAACTTCGGCGTTTTACCGCAATCTGAGGAGGAGGCAGTTAGGCACCTCGGGGAAGCTAACCCGGATCGGCTGGCATCGCTGGTCTTGTCTTCCGGAACGCTACTTGCCGAAAGAGCCTCGGGAGACTCCATAGCGATCGTCGGGTCCGGCATGGGGGGATCACTCGCCCTTTGGGCATCGGTCAGGCTTCATTCGATCGTCGATCGCGCCGTGTCGTTCTACGGGACACAACAGATCGACTTCGCAGGATCCAACGCTCGCTACCAAGTCCACCTTGCCGAAACCGACGACTACATCAGTCAGGACGAGGTCGCTTTCATGCAAGCGACAATGGGCCTTGAAGACCTCGAAATCGATGTTCACGTGTATGTCGGAACGACTCATGGTTTTGCTGAGCCCGAAGGAGACAGCTTCGACGAGACTGCCCGCGACCTTGCCCGGTCGCGCACGATCGCGTTTCTTGCTGGCTAGTCAGCCAATTTCTCGACGGCGTCGCCCGTGGCAACCTCCCCCGGGTTGACCACGATCGCGTACCACCTCGAAGACCCGGGGTGCGCCGTGTGAGACATTCTCGTAAAATTCCGATCCAGGAACCACCCGGCATTCTTGGAACAGGGTGTCGCCGGGTCGGTGAATTCGACGATGAGGTCGTCTCCAACCCGGAATCGATCGCCGCTCTGGATCGAGGGCCAATCGACACCGGCCAGTGTGATGTTTTCCCCCGCGTGGCCGGGTTGAATCGGATGCCCCTCGTTGCGCAATTCCTCGATGACATCCACGGAGTAGAGACACAGAGTCTGTCGCGGTCCGCCGTGGTGCTTCTTGTCGGCCTGATTGTCTCCCATCATCCCGTCGACGCCGACTTTGGCCGTTGCAACTGGGAGTTTGGGCACACCTCCATCCGAAATGTTGATCTGGTGGACGTGGGCCATGGCCCTAGAGTAACTGGAGCGACCCCGACCGCACTTTCCTCCCGAATGCCCGACGTCACAGCGTGGCGAGCGCGACGTTCGGTAAGGCGGGTCCGTAGGCTTCTCTGATCCCAACCTTGTGTTCTAGCGCCTCCACCACCGCACCAGCGAAATCGACCTCTTCGAGTTTCCCGGCGCTGCCAAGCCCACCGGGACTGAAGACGTTGACCTCCATTAGCTTGGTTCCGACTATGTCCAAACCGACCAAGAACATCCCATCAGCGATCAGCTTCGGTTTCACCATCTCTACCAAACGCAACATTTCGTCTGTGACCTTGACGGCTTTGGCCTCCCCCCCGACGTGCATGTTGGACCGGACATCCTTCTCCTTGTTCACCCGGCGGAAAGCTGCGTAACGGCCTTCGACGGTGAGGGCTTCCCCATTCATGACGAACATCCTGATGTCTCCGTTCTCGGCTTCATCGAGATACTCTTGCACCACTACGTAACCGTCCCGGACGATGGTTTCGATGATCTGGTTTACGTTCTGTTCCCCACCCTGGTCAACCAGGAAGACGCCCTGGCCCCCCGACCCTTGAAGGGGTTTTAGCACTGCCCGGCCGCCACCGTCAGCGATGAAGTCTTTGATGTCGTCGGCGTTCCTCGAGATGAGGGTCTTTGGCCTCACTTCCTCCGGATA
>DATDCF010000066.1:0-4126 GCA_036524475.1 Acidimicrobiia bacterium
CACTATCCAATTCACCGGCCGGATCTACTTTTTACGCGATTTGGGGAGTTCCCTTGCGCTGTACTCCGAACAGGGGCAGACGGGCACTGTGCACCCGATCTGGGTGCGGTGTTCCTTTTGCGGATGACCACATCCGGCGCACCGTCTGCTTCCATGACCCCTCTCAACGGGGTCTGAGCTCAACGTGAACGCTCTTTGGCCTCATTGACAGTGAGAGGACGGCCATCGACGTCTTTTCCATTGAGGGCGTCAGTTGCGGCCCTCGCCGAGTCGGCCGTTGCCATTTCGACAAAACCGAACCCGCGTGATCTGCCGGTCTCGCGATCGGTGATTACCTGGGCCTTGGTCACTTCGCCGTGTGCGGCAAAAAGCGACTCGAGGTCAGCCGAGGTCGTGTTGAATGTGAGATTTCCCACATAGAGATTGTTGGACATGGATGCTCCTTTGAGCTTGAAACCGTCGAGGGCTGAACGCCCCGCCCGGGTGGCCGGGAGCTGATGCCGGGGCATCGACGAGAACCTGCGTGTCCTGCGGTTACTTCGCTTGGACGGAAGAAAAGCGGAGTTGGCGCTGCACGCTATGCGCGTGCGTTGCCCTCTAATCATAGCGACCGCGCGGCGAGACCCAGCATCGCGGATCCTCACCACCAGGGCGACGGCGCTTTTCCATGGGGCAAATGGAGATTTGGATGTCTATCGACGCCTTAGACCGTGGCCAGGAGATCCGTTTCGACCCGGGTCATCACCCGGTCCGCCCACCAGGGGGAGAACATCGCCGGAATCGATGTGAGGATCAGGGCCAGGGCCGGTCTCGAAACCGATAACGTCGTCATCCCGGCCTCGATGGCGCAGTCCCGATAGTGACGGTCGGTGAAAGAGAACATGAGGACCGCAGCGGCCCGCGCCGGGCTGATCCGGGGGAGTTTCACTGCATCGACAAGTCGTCGAAACGAACCCGCTCGCCTGGTGGCGAGGAGGATCAGATCGCGGCGAGCGGTGGCGACGGCCAGGTCGGTGACACTTCCACCGGTCGAGCCGAGATGTTCTTTCAACGCCGGGTGGTATGCCACCCCGCGCAATAGGTCTTTCTCGATGTCCCGTGTGACATTGGCCAGTTGTATCAGCTCGGATGCTTCGAGTGCGTCGCGCTGATGATCGGCCGGCACTTCGTCGAGCAAGGTCTCCATGATGAAGAGGGCCGGGATCCCAATGACACGATGGCAGTAGTCGAGGACCTGTTGGTCGTTGTTGAGGACGCCTTCCTGACGCTCGAAGATGATCGAGAACTCGACCATCCCCTCAGCCATGTCACCGACCAGCCGGGTAATCCGATCTCGAGCTGACCGATCCAGGTCGAGGAAGAGCTGGTCGACCATGTGGTATCTCTCGACCAGGAGAATGTGAGCCCGATCCCGTTGGTCGGCGTGGTCCGGTAACGAAGCCGCGGGGGCCGGGAGAGGCTCGGCAGCGTCGAACCTGGCGGCGAAGGCAACGAGAGCGGCACGGGCCTCGAGCGGGCCGGCGGAGAGATCTTCGTAGGTGTCGAGCATCCGAGCGTACAGATAGCCGACCGCTGCAGACCTGGCTTCCTTCTCGGGCAGGAGGAGGATGCTGGGGGCGAATGAGCGAGCTGCGTGGGGGAGTATCGACCAAACAAACTCCTCGGGATCGTCGATCCGGGCGAGGCGCTTTAGATCAGGCTGGTTCCTGTCCTCAAGCAAACCCCTTGCAAGCAGCCACAAGCGACGAAACGAGAAGGGGAGCGCGGACATCAACCGAATTTACCCTGATTGCGCTTGGTCACGGCGCAAAGCCGCCTGCTTCCGGGGTCACTCATCGTTTTGAGGGATGTTGCACTCCTCCGGAACTCATCTGCTCTCTAGGTCTGCGTCCCTTGGCTCAGTCCTTTTCGGCCACCAGTCGTTCCAGGATTCCTGCCCGTAGCCGATCGCTGGCCACGACCCGTAAGCCGATTCCGGCAAGATGGGCCGCCGGCCTGCGGGTCATGTACTCACCCTTGGTCCGGCTCGGAATGAACTCGTAGAGCCATTGCAGCCAGTGCAGCGGTGCGATCGAGCTCCGTACGTGGTCGACCAGAATGAGTTGGCCTTCCGGTTTGAGGACCTGTTTCATTTCGGCCAGGGCATGACGGTCGTCGCCAACGCTGCAGAGTGCATGGGTACAGATCACCGTGTCGAAAGTCTCGTCCGGAAACGGGAGGTCCCCGGCGTCGCCCACCACAAGGTCGACTTCCCGATTGATCGCCTCGGCCCTTTCTGCGGCCCGCGCGAGTGCCTGGGGATCTGTATCGAGGCCGGTGAGGCCCATCCCAGCCGGGTAGTGCAACAGGTTCAGACCGGTGCCGATCGCCACCTCTAGGGTCTGGCCGTTTGCTCGCCGACATGCCCACTCCCGATGCCCAGTCCCTCCCAGGATCCACCGCTCGAACAAGTCGATATTCCAATTGCAATCGCGCATTTCGTCAGTATCGGCCTCTGCGGCTATCCCGGTCCGGCCGTCAACCGCCCCCCTTTAACCGGTTCCCTGAATTCGCTTTTGCGCGAAGCAATGTGCTTCACGATGTGGCCGGCGTCACGTCCAACACCGCCGACGAGGGGTGAGGTCAACGAGTACTGGAACATCAGCCCCATGAAGTAGAGGCCGGGAGCCGATTCCACGATTCCTCTTACGTGAGCGGGGTATCCGTACTCGCCAAAGATGGGTAGATCGATCCAGCTGTAGTCGGCGACATAACCGGTGCACCAGATCACGTTTGCCACATCGAGTACGCGCCCGTCCTCCAGCAACGGGCGACCTTCGCTGGCCCCAACGGTTCTGGGAACCCTCTCGATCCCGGCCGCGGCTATTTCCTTGCGCCGCGCCCGACCCAAGGGGATGCCGCGAGGCGGGTTGAGGAAATGGTCCCGGGCCTTCCTGCCCATTGGCGTAGATGCCTTGAGGACATGGTGCCCGAAGAACCAATACACCGGGGTAAGGAAGCGATCGGGGACACTCCCTGCTTTGGTGGGCTCCTGACCGGGATCCCGGCCAGACAACCACACACGGTGACGATCTGACAGTTCCAGCGCGATCTCGGCCCCGGAATTGCCCGCCCCAACCACAAGGACATCTCCGGCCTGCAGCTGAGAAGGTCTCCGATATGAGCTGGAGTGCATTTGGAAGATCCCGTCATCGAGGCCGCCGGCGGCTTTGGGGATCCTCGGGTGGTGAAAACTCCCGGTGGCCACGATCACATTGTCTGTCTGGAGACGCCCGTCGTTGTGCTCCACCATGAACCCGTTGTCAATGGGGGAGACTCGATTCACGTTCACCCCATTCATCACCGGGAGGTCGAAGCGCGCCGCGTAGGTCTCCAGATAATCGGCCACCTCCTCCTTGTCAGGGTATGAGGCACCCGAACCCGGATAAGCCATTCCGGGCAGACCGCTGATACGTCCTTGAGTGAACAGGCGAAGCGAGTCCCATCTTTGTCGCCAGACATCACCTACCCGGTCCCCGGCGTCCAGGACGACATGTGGGAGCCCCCGGGCCTTCATGTGATAACTGGTTGCCAGACCTGCCTGGCCCCCTCCAATAACGACTGTCTCGATTCTGTCCGTGTAGAGCTGCATGGGTTCAAGGTACGGACAAACCACTACGTTGTCTTCGGGGAAACTCCTCGACTTTGGAAGGCTTCAGATGGGGAATATCACCCATTCACAGCATTTGGTGCTGGTAGGCGAAAGCGGTGGCCGCGGTTCGAGAAGTCACTCCCAATTTGGTGAGGATATTTCCGACGTGGCGGTCGATTGTCTTCGTCGAGAGGTGAAGCTCGTCCGCGATCGCCTGATTGGTGGTTCCGGTGGCCACGAGGCGTAGCACCTCCAGCTCTCGAGCGGTCAGGCCGTGTGATTCCGCTTCATCCTCGACCTCGGGGTAATCGACACCGACAGTCGCACCCAGGTCGGCGAATATCTGACGGGCCGCGTCTCCCTCCATCCTGGCGGAGTCCAGATCTCCCAATTGCTCGCAGGCGCGCCCGATCAGCAGTTTGGTTCGGGCCGTCTCATACGGTGCTCCGAGACGTCGCCAGCGTTCCTCGGCGGTCCTCAGCGCCGCGAGGGCAA
>DATDCF010000067.1:0-2742 GCA_036524475.1 Acidimicrobiia bacterium
TGATCCGAGTAATGAGAGAAATTCATTTGACTTATTACACCCCGTCCAATATGGTAACAAGTGTACGGATGAACGGTTATTACGTCAAGAGGAGGTTCCCAAGATGATTGGGCATCCCGCCATCGCATACATAGTGGCGCAACGAATCCTCGACGAAAGACGCGAGGAAGCGCAGGCATACAGACGGGCGAAGTCCGTCATGAGGTCTCGCACTCTCAAGTTGGGCTCTTACCGGCTCACCTTGAGCAAGGAGGTTCGTGGTGTTCCTCGCCCAGTGTGACATCATCGGTCACGAGGCCCTGATCTGGGCTTCGGACCTGCAAGGCATCGTCAACACCGAAGCCGGCATGGTGGTGCGCTACCGATGTGCTTGTGGCCAGCCTGCCGAGATGCTGACCGGTTCGGGATCCGATGTCCGAGTCAGTGTGCATCTCGGGCTGGCGGCCTGATTGCCAAGGGATCGAGCCAGGGGCTTCTAGCCTTGTCTTAGTTTGAATTGGGATCTCCATTGGGTTCCCAATTCGTCGCCTACCAGGAGAATTTCTTGGCATCCAGCAATCGTCTGCGCGCCTCGGCGCGTCCTTTGATTGTCATCATGGTGGGCGGCCTGGTGGGTGCCAGTTCGCTGGTGGCACTGGGAGCAGTGGAATCGGTTACGGGTAGCGCGGCTGGTTTGGAAGTGAGTCTGTCCGGCGAAGAATTCGCGATTGACTACGGCCCTGCGCCGCTGGTGACGCTGCCTCCCGAGGGAGGGGGCCCGATCGACGAATCAGAGACTTCGATCGTCGTCCCCCTCGGTTCTCCGCCTGGCACCGAGATCTTCTCGGTCGCCGGCACCGAGGTCTCGACGCAGGGGGCCGGAGTCGGCTCCAACGACGGTGTTGTCACCAGCAACACCACGCTGAGCGGGGTAATAATCAACAATTTCCTCACTGCAGATCAAATCTCGATCACCTGCGTCTCGGATCGAAGTGGGTCCACAGCCACGGTCACCTTGACAAATGCCCTACTCGAGGGAACGCCTCTCCCCGCAGTCCCCGAACCCAATCTCGCCGTGAGTGGTGTCAACGGAAACGTGATTCTCAATAGCCAGTCGGTGACAGAAACCCCAGGAGTGGGCACGCAGATCAATGTGGTCGGCGTCTTGGGCGAACCTGCCGCCGCGTCGGGAATCACAGGGTCCGCAGCGCTCGGAGCGGTCGAATGCGGCGTCAGCGGCGCCAATGTTTTGAAAGTTCCGCCAGTTGTGGTTGACCAAGCCATCACGGTCGAGAGCGGTGTTCCCCACGTGTTCGATCCGCTCTTGGGCGCCACCGACGCCGACGGTGACCCCATGTCCGTCGACTCGGTGAGTCAACCAGTCAGCGGGGTGGCCACCATCAATCCAGATGGGACTGTCACCTACACATCGGCGGCCGGATTTGTCGGCTCAGACACCTTTGTGGTCACCATTTGCGATGCTACGGGAGACTGCGCCATTTCGACCGTCGATGTGACTGTGGTAGCTGCCCAGGTGTCGCCCACCACGACCACGCCACCTACCACCACGGGGAGCATCCCGTTACCGAACCGTATCGACACGGGCGGGGGCGGGACCGCCGCCGGCCCGCTTGCGTTGATCCTGACCCTGGTTGGAATTGTCGCGACGTCCGCGATGGCAATCGCCAATCGCAGACGACAATCCGGGTAGATGGCCCACCAGGAGCGTCATTGGAGCGGTGTTGTCGCCGTTGCCCCCGCAGTGCTTTGTGTCCTCTTGGTTTCATGCTCGTCCGCCACTCCAAGCACTGAACTCACTCAGCCCGCGGAGGTGGTCACCCTCACCACCAAGACGACCATCGTGACCACGACAGCTCCTGTCACGTCTGTCGCCGCCGTGACCGTCTTGGAGGCGACCCCTTCGGAAGGGATCGGTGTCCCGGCCAGAGTGATCGTCCCCTCCGTCGAGATCGACGCGCGGGTCGTGGGAGTCGGCCTCCAAAAGGATGGGGCGATGGAGACCCCTGACTTCGGGCTTGCCGGCTGGTATCGGCTCGGGCCCCGACCCGGGGAGTCCGGGCCGGCGGTGATCGTTGCCCACGTCGACTCGGTCGCTGGTCCCGACGTATTCAATCGTCTCGACGAGCTGACAGCTGGTGTCGAGATCGTGGTGGAGGACGCCTTCGGAGGTCGTGCCCGGTTCGTCGTGCGGGATACCGAGACTGTTCCAAAATCCGAGCTGCCAGTCGAGAGGATCTGGAGTGACGACGACGATCCGGTGCTTCGTTTGATCACCTGCGGCGGTGAATTCGACAGGACGGTTCGTTCGTACGAATCGAATGTCATCGTCTATGCCGACGCGGTGGTCCCTTCTGTCTTCTTCCCGTAGCGGCGACGATCGGCTTCGATCAGATATCGCTTGCGTACTCGGATCGCGGTCGGAGTCACCTCGACGAGCTCATCGTCTGCGATCCACTCGATAGCCGTCTCGAGGGTCAATTCCCGGGGAGGCCTGAGATTGATCGCCTCGTCGGAGGCATGGGTCCGGATGTTGGTCAGTTGCTTGGGTCGGGCGGCATTGACCACCATCTCATCGGGGCGGGATGCCTCCCCGATGATCATGCCTTCGTAGACCACCTCGCCGGCACCGATGAAGAGGTCTCCTCTCTTCTGGAGGTTGTCGAGGGCGAAGGCGGTGCTGGTCCCGGAGCGGTCCGAGATCATCGCACCTCCAATACGGTGGGGCAGCTCACCGACCCATGG
>DATDCF010000068.1:0-9088 GCA_036524475.1 Acidimicrobiia bacterium
CGGGAAGATCACCCGGGATCTGGTCCTGGACTGGTTCAAGAATCGTCCGGATGAACCGGCGTGGCACATCACCGATGCCATCGAACGGGGCAACGTTGGTGAAGCCCTACGGAGGCTTTCCGACTTCCTGGTACACGGCCACCCGCTGGTCTTCCTCGCTGCGGTGGAGAGTGACCTGAAAAAGCGGGCATTGGCCGCCGCCGCACCTGACGAGGCCACGTTCAAGGAGTGGGTTGGGGGCAGATCTTCGGACCGTGCACTGAGCCGGGCATGGAAAATGAGAGGACGGGTGCGGGAAACCTCATTGCGTCTGGCTCAAGATGCCCTGGTACGGGCGGATCGGGTGATCAAGTCTCAGCCGGAGGTAACTCACCGGGTGACTCTCGAGCGGCTCACGGTCGCTCTCTGCCGCTGGTACGCCTGACCCGTTCGGGTCGGGCGCGCTACGCCAGTTTGGCGAGGCGGGACTTCTTCCGGGCCGCCGTTTTCTTGTGCAGCGTGCCTTTTGAGGTTGCCTTGTCGATCGTGCGTTGAGCCGACTTCATCAGATCTTCGGTGAGCTCGCCTGCGGCGGCGGCCATCTCAACCTTCTTGATGGAGGTCTTCAATCCGCTGTTGATCGATTTGTTACGTTGCCGACGAACTTCGTTCTGCCGGTTTCGCTTCTTTTGGGATTCAATGTTTGCCATTTGGTCTTGAAACTCGATTTCGGGTTGGACTCTGAGCGCGACCGCTATTCGGCCGTGCCTGTCTATCAGGGCCAGACTGCTGGTTGAAAGAATTGCGTCGGACGGACATGTGGTCGTCGCTCCGCCCCGGAAGAGTAGCAGAGCACCGATTGAAGGTACAATGTGACACCCCACCCGGTGCAAATCATTCAATCGCGCATTCGCAATTTCTCCATCATCGCTCACATCGACCACGGTAAGTCGACACTCGCTGACCGCCTGTTGCAACGCACCGGTGCCGTTGCCGACCGTGATATGAAGGAGCAGATTCTCGACTCGATGGACCTCGAGAGAGAGCGCGGTATCACCATCAAAGCCCAGACCGTCCGTCTCTCCTACAAAGCCCGGGACGGCCATGAGTACATCCTCAACCTGATCGACACACCCGGTCATGTCGACTTTTCCTACGAAGTTTCCCGTTCACTGGCCGCATGTGAGGGAGCGCTCCTCCTGACCGACGCGGCGCAGGGTGTGCAGGCGCAGACCCTGGCCAATGCCTATATGGCCATCGATGCCGGTCTGGAGGTCATACCTGCGATCAACAAGATCGACCTCCCCGCTGCCGATCCTGGAAGGGTGGCCGAGGAGATCGTCAATATCATCGGTGGCGACGCCGATGACGTGGTGCGCCTTTCTGCCAAGACCGGTGAGGGAGTCGATGACCTGCTCGAGGTGCTCGTGGAATCGGTTCCCCCACCCGGTGGAGACGCCTCGGCCCCGCTCCGGGCATTGATTTTCGACTCTTACTACGACGCATACCGTGGCGTGGTTTGCCATGTGAGGGTGGTCGATGGCGTTCTCAATGCCGGTCAAAAGGTGCGCTTCATGGCCACGGCGGAGAACCACGAGGCCACCGAGATCGGGGTATTGACCCCCGGCGTCAAAGCCCTGAAGACCCTCGGAGTTGGTGAAGTGGGTTATCTGATCACCGGGATCAAAGAGATCGACCGTGTCCGTGTGGGTGACACCGTTACCGACGCTTCGGTGCGGGCGGCCGAACCGCTGCCCGGCTATGACGAGCCGAAACCCATGGTGTATTCAGGGATGTTTCCCACCGACGGAGCCGACTTTGAAAAGCTGCGCGACGCCCTGGAGAAACTCCGACTCAACGACGCATCTCTGGTGTATGAACCGGAGACGAGCAAGGCGCTTGGATTCGGTTTCAGGTGCGGGTTCCTGGGACTGCTCCACATGGAGATCGTGAGGGAACGACTCGAACGGGAGTACGACCTCGATCTGGTGGCGACAGCCCCCTCGGTCGCCTATCAAGTCACCAAGACCGACGGATCGATCGTCGAGATCAAGAGCCCCCAGGACCTACCCGACCCCACCGATCGGCAATCGATCTCCGAACCATACGTCCGGGCGATGATCCTCACTCCAACCGAGTACGTCGGCCCGATCATGGAACTGGTGACCAACCGGCGTGGAGAAGTGGGCAATATGAACTACCTGAGCTCAGAGCGTGTCGAGCTCGACTACAAAATCCCGCTTGGCGAGGTGGTCTTCGACTTCTTCGACCTTCTCAAGTCCAAGACCAAAGGCTATGCGTCACTCGATTACGAACCCGCCGGGTATCGGGTATCCAACCTGGTCAAAGTGGACATCCTGCTGAACGGCCAGCCCGTCGATGCCTTCTCCGCCGTCGTGCATCGCGACAAAGCAGAGGATTACGGGAAGACCATGACAGGCCGGCTCCGCAAACTGATCCCACGACAATTGTTCGACGTACCTATCCAGGCAGCCATCGGGGGCAAGATCATCAGTCGGGAGACCGTCAAGGCAACACGTAAAGACGTGACGGCGAAATGCTACGGCGGCGACATCAGTCGGAAAAAAAAGCTCCTCCAGCGTCAAAAAGAGGGAAAGAAGCGTATGAAAATGGTCGGTTCGGTCGAGGTGCCACAGGAGGCATTCGTGGCTGCCCTTCGCGTTGACGATGACTGAACGGATCGGCGCATACGTTCACATTCCGTTTTGCAGCGCCGTTTGTCCCTATTGCGATTTCGCCGTGGTCGCCGGACGTGACGATCAGCTGGAACGGTATCTGGCAGCGGTTGTCCTGGAAATTCGACGTGACCGGCCGTGGAAACCACTGGACTCCATTTACTTTGGCGGTGGGACCCCGAGCCGGATGCCTCCATCGATGCTTGGAGAGATAATCTCCGCGCTCGCCGAACACCATGGCATTGCCAGCGGTGCCGAGATTTCGCTCGAAGCCAACCCCGAGGACTTTGATGACTCCACCGGCGATGCGCTGGTCGAGTCCGGTTTCAATCGAATTTCGTTCGGTGCCCAGAGCTTCGACAACAACATTCTCCTACAACTAGGTCGTCGTCACGACGCCAATCAGATCAGTCGTGCCGTCGATACCGCTCGGACTGCCGGATTTGAGAATGTCTCGATAGACCTGATCTACGGTACGCCCGGCGAGACCGATCGCTCCTGGCTGGCGACCCTCGACCACGCCGTTGCCTGCGGGCCTGACCATGTCTCTTGCTATGCGCTGACCGTCGAGCCAGGGACACCGCTGGGCCGGGAGGTCAAGGCCGGAGCGCCCGCCCCCGATGCCGACGTCCAGGCAGACCGTTTCGAAATGGCCGACCGCGTACTCGGGAGTGCCGGCCTGTCCCGGTATGAGGTCTCCAACTGGGCACGCCCCGGTCGGGAATGTGTTTACAACAGCACGGTGTGGGCTCAAGGTGAGTATGTCGCATATGGAAACAGTGCCCATCGTTTTCGCGATCGGGTGAGGAGCCGGAACCTGAGCCGGCTCGATGGGTACCTCGCTGCGGTCGAGGAAGGGCGCCCGGCCGTCGCGGCAGAAGAAACCGCGTTGGTTGGGGCGGAACTGGAGATCGATCGGCTCTTCGTCGGCCTCCGCCGGTCGATCGGGGCGGACGCCGGATCAGGGGGCCGGGTGCTGCTCGAATCCCCTGACGGCGAGAGGTTGCTGGCTGCCGGGGTGATTTCGGTCACCGATCGGTGGATCCGTGTAGATCGGCCGCTTCTCACCGATGAAGTGCTCAGATCGGTCCTCGCCCTGGATCCGGGGTCGATAGAACGAGCGATGACGGTGGAACATCGAGAAATTCCGGATAACGTGTTGGGCAATGCTTGAGGATCGACGCTCGGAGATTTTGCGTGCACTGGTCGAGGAACACATCCGGACCGGCGAACCGGTCAGCTCGCGTGCGATAGCCGATCGGTCGAAGCTGCAGGTGTCTACGGCGACGATCCGTAGCGACCTAACTGCTCTCGAGGCCGAAGGATTCCTGGTCCAACCCCACACTTCGGCCGGGCGGGTTCCCACGGTCACGGCATACCGGTACTACGTCGATCATCTCAACCCCGGCCGTTTGCGCTCCGCGGCCCAGCTCAAGATCGGCACATTCTTTGGAGACGTCCACCTCGAATTGTCCAAACTACTCAAAGCAACTTCAGATCTCCTGGCCGACGTGACGGATCTTCCAGCGGTGGTGGTCGCTCCTGGGATACTGGCCGACCGGGTTCGCTCGGTTCATGCCGTTCAGATCAACGCCGACCAGGTGCTGCTTGTCGCTGTGACCGAAGGGGGACGGGTGGCCCAGCAACGCGGCCGGCTACGGCAGCCGGTGACGCCAAGCGAGTTGGAGGAGGCCCAGCAGGTTGTCAGCCGGATCTACGAAGGTCGGACCCTGGGCGCCGACCCGACGCTCTCCGATGAGTTGGTCGCCGACCTCTCCCGCCCGGTGCACGAGGCAGTCCTGACCCTGATCGACGCCGCGCACCTCGCAGCATCCACCGGTTCGGAGGTCTTCGTCGGTGGGACCCAGCGGTTGTCCAGCGTCTGGCACGATCTCTCGGCAGTTCGCCGCGTTCTCGAGGTACTGGAGAGAGAGGCCGAAGTGCTGACTCTGTTGGCCTCAGAAACGGGGACTTCGATCCAGTTCGGTAGTGACATTCCTGCCGTGGATGTCGATATGGCTGTGGTGTCCACCACATACGACTCTGGATCCGGTGGCGGGTCGGTGGGTGTCATCGGGCCGATGCGGATGAACTACAAACGGGTGATCTCAGCCGTAGAAGAGATCTCTCGCGAACTCGAGGACCAGATCGGCCAGTCGGGGGCGTAGTGGCCAAGGACTACTACAAGATCCTCGGGGTGGGTCGGAACGCAACTCCGGCCGAGATCAAATCCGCATTCCGGCGGTTGGCCCGGGACACCCATCCTGACGCCAAACCGAACAATCCCGCTGCCGAAGCACGATTCCGGGACGCTGCAGAGGCCTACGAGGTCCTCTCCGATACCGACCGCCGCCGACGATACGACCGCGGGGACACCATCGACCTTTCGGATCTGTTCGGAGGATTCGGCGGCGGGTTCGAAGACATTCTCCGTTCTGTTTTCGGCGACAGCGGTCTTTTCGGAGCGAGTGCGGCTTCGCGCCCCACCCGGGGCCGCGACATCCTGGTCCGGGCTGACATATCTCTCGAGCAGGCTGCCTTCGGTTGTGACATCGACATCGACTATCACGCCGATTTCGACTGTGCGACATGCTCGGGTACGGGTGCTGCCAACGGGCGGATGGAGACGTGCGGTAAGTGTGGGGGCGCCGGTTCGGTTCGGATGGCCCGACGCTCGATCGTGGGCACCATGATGACCGTCACAGACTGTCCCGACTGTCGCGGTCTTGGACAGATCGTGGTAAGTCCATGCCCCGATTGCAGCGGCAGCGGGGTTGTCAGTGAAGCGAAAACGGTCACCGTGGAGATTCCGCCCGGGGTGTCCACGGGTACCAGATTGCGGCTTACCGGACGTGGTGAGTCGGTCGGTCGGTTTGGCCGCACCGGGGATCTCCATGTCGAAATCGCCGTAGCCGAAGACCCGCGTTTCGAGCGAAACGACACGAATTTGATCCATCGGGCACTCGTCGGCGCCTTAGACGCCATGCTTGGCTCCCGGACAAAGGTTCCGCTTCTCGACGGCGGCGCAATCGATCTCGAGATCCCGGCCGGAACCCAGCCGGGAACGGTTTTCCGCCTCGACGGGCACGGTATCCCTCATCTGGGTCGACAGGGCCGGGGCGACCTCATCGTTGTGGTCGACGTCGAAATCCCGACCGGTCTCACTGCTGGCGAGCGTGCTTTGCTGGAGCGGTTCGAGGGGCTGCGCTCGGAGAGCCCGTCCGGAGTTGACCGAGACCTTTGAAGCACGTTCCCCACATCTATGTGAAGGACTGGGGTCATAAGGTGCTGGACGTGGCGCCGGAGCAGCAACGTCATGTAACCCGGGTCCTGCGAACGGTTGCAGGCGACCCAATCTCATACACAAACGGGGAAGGATTGTTGGGTTCCGGTATATGGGACGGAACCTCGGTCGTCAGGGGAGACGAAGAGATGGTCGCTCGCCCATCGGAATTGGTCGTTGCCGTGGCGCCTCCCGCCAACAAGGATCGGCTGCGTTTTACTGTCGAGAAACTCGCCGAGCTCGGGGTGGAGCGTCTCGTATGGCTCGAGACGAAATGGGGAGGTCGAAGAGTTCCGCCAGTTGAAAAGCAATCCGCCTGGGCGATCTCTGCCCTCGAGCAGAGCCGGGGAGCATGGTTGATGTGGTTGGGTGACGATCTGGTCGGCTGGTCCGATCTCGAACAGCCGATCGTGGTCTGCCAGCCGGGAGGCGAATCGCTCGTGGAATTGACAAGGACGGTTGTGATCGGGCCCGAGGGTGGATTTGACCCGGGCGAGATCCCTCCCGGCACCAGTGAGATTTCTCTCGGGCCAACGGTTCTCAGAGTGGAAACAGCCGCGGTTGCGGCCGCTATAAAGTTTCGCCCTTAGACACGCGAAATCGGTTTCAACCGCATAGACTATTTTTGGGGCGGGATTTGGAGAACATTCTTGATAGATAAATTCAGCGCTGCCCTCGGCGGACGCCTCCGTGCCGCCCGGCGGCAGCGAGGCTGGTCACTATCGGACGTCGAGAACGTCACCGATGGAGAATTCAAGGCGTCGGTTGTTGGTGCTTATGAGCGCGGTGAGCGCGCCATGTCTGTCCAGCGACTGGTTCGTGTCGCTGAGGTCTATTCCATCGACCCATCCGATCTCTTGCCGGCCTCCCCCTCCTCGGAGCAATCAGTGATCGACCTGAACAAGCTCGAGGTGTCCGATGGTGACCTGGCCGATCGGTATCTCGCTGCGATCCAACTGCTACGTTCTGGTGCAGATTCCAACGAGATTCGATCGGCCGACCGGGTGGTGCTCTCGTCGCTTCTCGAGCTCGAAGGCCAGAGAATCGCCGGTCGTTAGTACCGTTTTCGGCATCTTCGCACTAAACTAAGGCGACACGATCCAATCGTGACGTCCTGTGCTTCCTGAACACACCGAATCCCGTTTGCGCGTCCCGAGTCATCACCTGATGCTTGACCTGCTGGGCGACGCCGATCGACATCTCCGCCAGGTGGAAAACCAATTCCCGGGGGTGCAGTTTGTCGCGCGCGGTGATGAGATATCCCTGTCGGGGACCACATCCGAAGTGGATGACGCCCGTCGGGTCCTCGATGAGCTCTTGATCCTCGTCCAGGAGGGCCACCTGCTCGATTCCGGTCGTGTCGACGAAGTTGTGAAGATGGTCAAGGATGCAGTTCCCTCTCCATCAGATGTGCTCAGCGACGGCATACCGGTAGGCCGGGGACGAATGATCCGGCCAAAAACCCAGGGTCAACAGGCTTATATGGCCGCAATCCGGGAGAACACGCTCACCTTTGGAATCGGGCCGGCGGGGACCGGCAAGACATATCTGGCGATGGCAGCGGCCGTGGATGCCCTGATTACGGGGTCGGTGCGGCGGATAATCCTGACCCGCCCTGCTGTCGAAGCCGGCGAGCGTCTTGGATTCCTCCCCGGGGATCTGACCGCCAAGGTAGATCCCTATCTGCGTCCCCTGTACGACGCCCTCTGGGACATGCTCGGGCCTGAGGAAACGCTGAACCTGATCGACAAGGGAACTATCGAGATAGCTCCACTCGCTTATATGCGTGGAAGGACTCTCAACGACGCATGTGTGATTCTCGATGAAGCTCAGAACACAACTCCCGAGCAAATGAAGATGTTTCTGACCCGTCTCGGCTTCAATTCCAAGATGATCATCACCGGAGATGCAACACAGACCGATCTTCCCGTCGAAAAACGCTCGGGTCTGAGGGTGGTGCAGCAGATCCTCACCGGCATCGACGGCGTGACCTTCGTTGAGTTGACCTCACGCGATGTTGTCCGCCATCGCATCGTTGCCTCGATCGTCGACGCGTATCAAAAGTTCGAGTCGAAACGATGAAAATGAAACGGTCCACGGTCGTTCGTTGGGCCATCTTCCTAGCCACCTGCTTCGGAGTATGGGGTGTCCTCTCTATCGGGTCCGGATCGGCTGAGTCCACGCTGGAGGTCGGTGACGTGGCCCTTAGGGAGTACAAGGCGCAGATCTCGGCCCAGGTAGTCGATACGGCTGCTACCGAAGAAGCCCAGCAAGCAGCTCGCGACAGCGTCGAGCCGCAACTCGAAGATGATCCGGTAGTCGAGCAGGCCGTTCAGGACAGTGTCACTTTGCTGTTCGACGACCTCGAATTGTCGGTTGTCGCTGACCCTCCGACGTTTCCGGCTCCGCCCACCCTTTCCACCACCACAACATCGACCACTGATCCGTCGGTGACCGCGACCACTTCCACATTGCCCGTCGTGCCTGTGACTCTCACCGGACAGGTTTTCCTGGATGTCGATGGCGATGGGCTGTTTGCGCCAGACGCTGAAGGCCCAAGGCCCGACCGGGGGTTGGAAAGAGTCACGGTGACGATCACATCGCCCGACGGGGAGCAAGAAGTGATGACCGGGCCAGACGGAGCATGGAGTTTTGAGACGGCGCCGGGTGAATTTCTCGTAGAAGTCGACACTCAGGACGCGGATCTGCCAGTGGGTTTCGCCGTCGGAGCGGACGGTCCGGTCCAACTTATAGAGTGTTCGGCTAGCGAGGAGCTGTGTCTCGCCGGGGCCATCGGCCTCAGTCCAAATCTCAACCCGCTCGATGATGTGGCTACCCGGGTCAGTGGCACGCATCAACTGGCTCCCGAGGCAACCGCCATCCTGGTTGATGTCGCGGCCGACGACGTGGTGCGGGTGGCGCTGGGTCTTCCAGTACACCTGATCACCGTCGAACAGCAAGTCACTGGCCGCATCTCGCAGGAATTCTTTCAAGGGATTGAGAACGATGGCATTAGCCAGGTGCGGCTCCGCGCTCGTACCAGCCCCCCAGCCATCGTCTATGTCGACGGAACCAGCATCGATCAAGAGGCGAGCGATGCTGCGGGCGAAGTGATTGCCACGTTGATCCT
>DATDCF010000069.1:0-3964 GCA_036524475.1 Acidimicrobiia bacterium
CAGGCGGCAAAGATGATCCTGACCGATGACAACTTCGCTACGTTGGTGAGCGCGGTAGAACTGGGACGAGATATCTATCGCCGTATCTCGTCATATATTCGCCTCCAGCTCTCGGTCCTGTCATCGGTGTTGCAGCTCATGCTCCTGGCCACCATCTTCAACATCAATGAGGGCGTTGCCCTGTTCCCGATGATGTTGCTCTTCTGCAAGTTGTTCGTGGTGGTCGCAATTGTCATCGGGTTCATCGCCGACGTTCGCGACCCGGGAGTCATGGAGGTCCCCCCGCGCCGCCCGGGAACGAGGATCGTCAACAGCCGGACCATCCCTCGCTGGGCGATAACAGGATTCCTGGTCGCGATTCCGGCCTTGTTGGTTTTGGTCTACGGCCCCGACGAGCCGAGTACCACACAGGCGTCAACTTCGATGACCATGGCATTCGCCGTGGTCGCCCTGAGTTCGGTCAATATCGGACTCGTCCTTCGTCGGGAGAGGCGGGCCTGGTTCTCGCAACCGGCCTTTCCCTACCTGGGCTGGATTGCTCTTGGATGGTTACTGACCTGGGCTGCTGTCGAGTTGGGAATGCTGCAGCGAGTCCTGGTGACGGTCTCCCTGCAAGGCTCCGACTGGCTGATAGTTATCGGGTTGTCGCTGATCGGTGCGCTATACAACGAGTTGGACCGTCTCTATCGGGTGCGTCGCGGTATCCAGTTGTTCGGCTGATCAGACCACATCCCGTAGCGAGAAAGAGCTAGATACCCGCCGAGTTGTGGTATCTGTTACACCATGAACAGTCGAATTCGCCTCCTCGCCTTAATGACAGCCGTCACCCTCGTCATCGCTGGTTGCTCATCTGATGAAGCCATCGATCCAATCGAGGCCCAGGCCCAGTTCTGCTCTGACGTCGAATCGTATGTCGAGGCGATCGGGGAGTATGGAGGTCTCTTACAGGACGTCGAATTGAACGTCGGCGATGTCAAGTCCGCTCACGACGATCTGGCGCCCGGCCTCGAAGCTGTGGAGGAGTCAGCCGCCGAATTCCGAACGGCCGTTGAGACAGATCCGACCTCCGGGCTGACCATCGACCTGGTCGCACCAGAGACCATCCAGGCTGTCGAGGATGCAGAAGCAGCGTTCGCCGAAGCCAGCGACATCGATGATGGGACACCCGTTGTGGAGGCAGGGGCCAGATTCAGCTCGGCGGCCTATGGCCTCGAGGTGGCATGGGTGCGTCTCTTCTTGGACGCCGGATGTCTCGACGGGGATGAGCGTGCCCAGGCACAGGCCCAGCAATGGGTGTCCGACTATGTGTCCGCGTTCCAGACCGACCTACAGACAATTGGCTATTACAACGGCGCCATCGACGGAATCTATGGCCCCGATACGATCGCTGCCGTGGAGAGTTTCCAGGAGGACAACGGTCTCGAGGTTACCGGACTCGTCGACCCCCCGACCCAGGTGGCCCTGGGATTGGCTCTCGCCGGGAAAGCCTCGGCCCAGGTAGGCGCACTCCAGGCCATCATGATCGCAACCGGGCATTACAGCGGCCCTGTAGATGGGATTTGGTCGCCCGCCGTCGAGTCGGCATTGATCGACCTGCAGAACGACCTTGGCGTCCCCGCGACCGGGGTAATCGACTCCGCCACCCTTCAGGCACTCGAAGAGGCTCTGGCCGCGGCCGGAGTGGAGCCTGAGATCCCGAGCACCACAGTTCCCGGGGCGCCGGCAACGACCGCCCCGCCTGCGGCGACTACTACCACAGCACCGGAAGCCACGACCACGACGATCGCCGTAACCACGACAACGGCGCCCGATTCAGCTGGCATCCTGGAGGTTCTGGAGGAGGCCGGCCAGTTCGAACAGTTCCTGGCAGCGGTGGAAGCGGCAGGGCTGACCGACATGCTGTCGGGGCCGGGCCCTTACACGATCTTCGCTCCGACGGACGACGCCTTCGACGCAGCCGGCGACTTGCCCACCGACCCTGAGGCACTTTCTCAGCTCATCCTCTATCACGTGGTCGAAGGTGATCTCACCGCGTTCGATATTGCGGCCGAGGACACGCTGGTCACGTTGCAGGGTGCCGAGATCTCGGTGACTCTGGAAAATGGGCTCTTGACCCTCAACGATGCCTCGACCATCACGATCGCCAACGTCGTCGCCTCCAACGGTGTGGCGCACATAGTCAACGCCGTGCTGGTCATCCCGGGATAGTCACGGGCCAGCGATAGATGAACGAAGCTGTACCCCGGCCCGCCTGGGTACAGCTAAAAAAGTCGGCCCGCCCGGTGTCTGTTGTCCAGTGCCGCCAGTCGTTTCGTGATGATCGGATGTGATGACATCGCGTTCACCAGCCACACAAAAACACCACGGTCCGAGTTGGCCCGATCCACGAACTGCTGTCGGTCGATCAGGGGATATAGATACTTGCCACCGCTCAGCAGAACTATCCCAGGGATCCCATCGGGCACCATTGCATAGCCGTGGTTATCTGCGGTGTACTCCTTGGCCCGGGACAGGGCCGTCCCCAGAAACGGGACGTAGTAGATGAAGCTGGAGATGAATGTGTACCAGTAGGTCACATGACTCGCCGCCACGTGACCGACTTCGTGGGCGATTATGAAATCGAGGGCTGCAGGATCCTTCGGCCTCGGACCTACACCAAATGTGCCCACTTCGAAGATGTCCGAGTTGATCCTGATGAAGTTGGTGCGATTGTGCTTCGCGGCAAAGGCATTCAGCGAACCACCTTCTTGGACCATGTAGGCATCAGGGACTGAGTCGAGTCCGAATTCCCGGGCGAAGTGAGCTATCCGGTCATAAACCTCCGGGAACTGCCTGTCTGTTATCAGCACTGAACTGGCGCGCTCAGAGGCATTCAGGAATCCCCGCGCCACATAGAGAGACACGAATGCCAGCAGCAGGGCCATCAACCACCAGGCTCCGTACAATTCGACCACGGAAACGGCAAGGGCGGGTACGCCGAGGACCACGATAATGGCACCCGTCACCAGGAGAGGGATCTCCTTTGGGTGCCTCTTTACCCGATCTCTCATCTCTTCTCCTGACTCGGTCGGGGATGCAGGTTACTGTCAAGATTCGGGGCAATTGGTCTAGATGACCGATTCGATCTCACGATAACGATCCGATGAGTTATGACGGGAGGGTCGGGGCCATTGTGATAGCATCATGAATGTGGGAGAACCCGATATGGGAGTTGTGTAAATGCCCTGCCTGTTCCTGACACTGCTGATAGTGAGCCCGAGATTCGGCGTCGCCGCTATCTGGCTATTCACCGACTGGGTAGAACGAGCTTTCTCCGGCGGCTGGATTCTTCCGCTTGCCGGCATCATCTTCCTACCCTGGACCACGGGCCTCTACGTCGTCGGTTTCATTATTGGCGATGCCGCCCTTCCCTGGGGCGTGATGGGAGCGATCATCGGTCTCTTCCTCGACATCGCTCTTCACGCCGGGTCGGCAACGATGACCCGCAAACGCTACGCCAGCTAACCGAGTCGCCGGGTTCTTCACCATGGGGAGATGTCCTCCCTGTAACACAGCGACGCTCACCCATGGGGATGGAACGTGGTTGACAGGTTGGTATGACCCGCCGGACGAACTGGGCCCCGGCGTTTGCCGGGGCCCGGTTAGTTTTGTGTGTTGGTCTACTGACTAGCCGGCAGGTGCATACCTGGGGAATTCGAGTGCACCCGAAGCGATGTCAGCAAGGATCTGCTGCACTTCAGCGTCGAGCTCGTCGGACACCAGGTCGTCCCACGAGTGGTATTCGGAGATTCCGACACCTTCGTTCTCGAGCGTCCCGTTGGCGACACCAGGCGTCCACTCACCATTGGCCTGATCAACGATAGAACGCATCACCTGAATGGCGATACCCTTCTCGATCGTGGTCAACCACAGGTCCTGATATTCCGCCGGAGCGGCCAGGAAAGCGTCCTGGTCGACACCAATC
>DATDCF010000070.1:0-10939 GCA_036524475.1 Acidimicrobiia bacterium
CAAAATCCATCCCAAATGCCATTCCACCACTATCAACCGTACGTTCCACTGGTCCTCAGAGATCGCAAATGGCCCGATCGTATGATCGAACGCGCACCCAGGTGGTGTTCGGTCGATCTCCGGGACGGCAATCAGGCCCTCATCGAGCCCATGGACCCGGCCCGGAAATTGAAGATGTTCGAAGCGTTGGTTCGCATCGGATTCAAAGAGATCGAGGTCGGTTTTCCAGCCGCCAGCCAACCCGACTTCGACTTTATTCGACAGCTCATCGAGGAAGAGCGCATACCCGGTGACGTGACGATCCAGGTACTGACCCAGAGTCGCGATGAGCTCATCGAGAGAACCTACGACTCGATTCAGGGTGCGCCATCGGCGATCGTCCACTTCTACAACTCGACGAACCCGTTGCAACGAGATGTTGTCTTCGGCCTGGACAGAGAGGGCATCGAAGAGATCGCCGTCAATGCTGCCAGGCTATCCCGGAAACTCGAGGAGTCCGCAGGCGAATCTGTCATCCGATACGAGTATTCGCCGGAGAGTTTCACGCTGACCGAACCCGATTACGCGCTCCAGGTATGCCATGCCGTGATGGATGTGATCGAGCCCGACGCGGAGAAACCGATGATTTTCAACCTGCCGGCGACAGTCGAATGCTATTCACCAAACGTCTACGGCGATGTCATCGAGTGGTTTATCAGATCGGTGAAGAATCGGGACTCAGTGGTCGTGAGCCTCCATCCCCACAACGATCGGGGCACCGCCGTAGCGGCGGCCGAGTTCGGAATCATGGCCGGTGCCGATCGGGTCGAGGGGACGCTGTTCGGAAATGGCGAGCGGACCGGAAATGTCGACATCATCAACCTGGCGATGAATCTCTTCGCCAACGGAGTCGACCCAGAACTGGATATCAGTGACATCGATACGCTCCGGCGGGTTGCCGAGTACTGCAACAGGCTTCCGGTCCATCCCCGCCACCCTTATGCAGGTGACCTGGTCTATACAGCCTTTTCCGGTTCACATCAGGACGCGATCAAGAAGGGGCTGGAGGCACTGCCCGACAATTACGAGACATGGGCAGTCCCTTATCTCCCGATCGACCCGAAGGATGTGGGGCGGAGCTATGAGGCAGTTATACGCGTCAACTCGCAGTCCGGAAAAGGTGGCGTCGCATATGTGATGAAAGAAGAGCATGGGTTCGACCTCCCCCGCCGACTTCAGATTGAATTCTCCAAAACGATTCAGCACATCACAGAAGACACCGGGACAGAGATCACTCCGGACTCGATGTGGCTCACGTTCCAGAACGAGTACTTTCCGCCAAATCCGAGGTTCCGTCTCAAACAGCACGAACTACGCACCAGCGCGACGGAGAGCGGTAACCGAACCGTGGTTGACGCGACGGTGGAACATGAGGGTGTCGCGGTGCCTGTGCGGGGTGAAGGGGCGGGGCCGGTCGAGGCCTTCGTAAGGGCGTTACGGGAGGTATTCATCGATTCATTCGATGTCCTCGATTACACCGAACACGCCATCGGTTCCGGCGCAAACGCGCGTGCGGTTGCCTATGTAGAGAGTTCCGCCGCCCCCGGGGAGCCTCGTTGGGGTATCGGCGTCGACGAAAACATCATGACGGCATCGCTGTTGGCGGTACTGGGAGCCCTCGATCACCACATGCGTGGCTGACTTTGTGGTCGTTGTCTAGAAGCTACTTTTTGTAGTTGCCGGTCATTCTTGCCATGACTTCCTGGGGGTCACGGGTTTTGACGCGGTTCAAGAACTTCTTCGCCCTGTCACCGCGCAGGATCGTTGCCTTGTGGCCCTGGTGGGAGATGATCACCTCACCGTTCTTCCGGGCCTTGTACTCGAAACCTTCAGGTCGGCTCAATGATGTACTCCCCCTCGTCCAAGCCCAGGACCATCGAGTGAGCCTACGCTTTGGCATGGTCCGTATCGGTTCTTCAGCATGATCGCCATCGCAACTCTTCTCGTTGTGGTCACGTTGACCTTGATCATCAATCGTGTAGGAACGATAGCTCTCACCTCCACCGGGTTGTCTATTGAAGTCGCCCATTTTCAAGCAAGGTCGGCGCCCCTCGGGGCCATACCTTGATCAGAGAGGATGACAAGCTGGTCCTGTACGGCTACGCGGATGGGATTCGAGAACTTGCGGAGAGAAAAGTTGGCGTCGAAGGCGACCGCGCTCACGAAAGCCTGATCCTTGAGATCGATGAGCGCCACGATGAAGAAGACGCCCCCCGACCCGATTTCGAAAGTCTAGTTTCTGCATAACTCGCCCTGAATGCCACAACTTCCTCTCCGGTCGTATCGGTCGTAACCTTGTTTGCCCATGACCACTACTGAGGAGCGCATTCAGGAAGCCGACGCAGCGCTTCTCGGGGCAGGTGGGCATCTCATTGCCCGCCAGCTCGGACGCGCAAAGCGTGAGTTTCTGGTTGGGGGGATCGGCACTGTCCTATACGCGACGATGACCGTGGTCTCTTCGTTCGTCATGGGATGGATCACCGATTCGATCCTGATCCCATCGGTTGCCCTCGGCGATGTCGCGACGGCTTCACTCGCTGGAGCGGCAGTTGCGATTATCGGTGTATCGGCACTGAGGGCAATCGGCATCACGCTGAGACGAATGGGTGCTTACAACGCCCAATACCGGCTTCAGTATCGCGATCGCATCGAAGTAACCGATCGTTACCTCGAACTACCGATCGAGTGGCACCGACGCCACCCCACCGGACAATTACTCGCCAACGTCAACGAGGATGTTGAGGCAGCGTCGTTCATCGCTGCTCCCCTGCCGATGGCGTTCGGCGTGGTGCTGATGCTCATCATCACCGGGGTCATACTCATTGCCACCGACCCTTTCCTCGCTCTGATCGGGTTTCTGGTCGGGCCGCTGTTGATCGCCGCCAACTACATATATCAAAAGAAGATGCGACTGGTGGCTGCGCGAGCACAACGGCTCCGTGCCGAGGTGGCCGACATCGCACATGAATCTTTCGATGCCGCCCTGGTTGTCAAGACTCTGGGTCGCGAAGATGCCGAGGTGGGTCGTTTCGGAACTAGCTCAGACCAACTCCGTGACCGAATGGTCGAGGTTGGCAGGCTGAGGGCGGTCTTCGATCCAATTATCGAAGCTCTCCCCAACATCGGAATTCTTGCGGTGCTCGCCGTCGGTGCCTGGCGGGTCGATCAAGGATTTCTCAGCCCGGGCGCCCTCATTTCGTTTGCGTACCTGTTCCGACTGGTCGCCCTGCCGATGCGAGTTTTCGGATGGATGCTTGGAGAATTGCCCAGGGGGGTGGTCGGACTCGATCGAGTGGAAACGGTCCTCAACGAGACCGACCGATTCTCGTATGGAGAAAAAGCACCCGAGGAAACGGGCGGGGCGAGTTCCGCTGCCGCGTCTGTTGCCTACACATATCCATCGACGACCCACGATGACCTGTCGACTTCGTCCGTCGAAACCACGTCCAACGAGGGCACAAGAGGTGTATCGGGTGTGACCCTCGACGTCGCACCTGGGAGGACTGTCGCGATCGTCGGGCCGACGGGTTCGGGCAAATCGACCATCGCCCACCTCCTGGTCCGCCTATTTGATCCAGATCGCGGCGAGATATCTCTCGACGGGCACGGCCTGTCCCAGATCGACCGCGATGCCCTGTCTGGGGCTGTGAGCATCGTGTTCCAGGAAACCTTTCTGTTCGATGACAGTGTCTATGAGAACATCACTCTCGGGGAACCGTTCACCGACGAACAAGTAGTCACCGCGGCACAACTGGCGCAGGCCGATCTGTTCATTCGGAGTCTCGAATATGGTTACGAAACCAGGGTTGGCGAGCGCGGTTCGTCTCTTTCCGGTGGGCAACGACAGCGGATCGCCATCGCCCGTGCCCTGGTTCGCCGTCCCCGACTGCTCGTCCTCGACGACGCCACGTCGGCGGTCGACCCATCCGTCGAGGGTGAAATACTCGCGGGCCTCGCCGATCTGAACACGACGGTTGTCATAGTCGCCTATCGGAGGTCCTCGATAATCCTGGCAGATGAGGTCATATACGTCGAGGACGGGCGGGTGATGGACCGGGGTGATCACGAGACCCTCTATGAGAGGTCACCCGAATACCGACGGCTGATCGACGCCTACGGGCTCAGCGAGGGGGTGGAATGACCACAACGACCCGACGTGCGAAAGATGCCGATGAGGAGCGAGGTGGCGCCTTGGCCACGGTGCGGCGTGGGCTCAGCCTGTCACCGGAACTCCGGAGAGGCCTCGTCGGCACCATCGCAATCGCCCTCGTTGCCACCGCCGGGAGGATCATCGTCCCGCTGACTATCCAGCGGATCATGGATGGTGGCCTCGCGGGCGAGAGCGTTGAGATGAGTTTTGTGATTCAGATGACCGCAGTTGCCATGGTGGCTGTGCTCATAACTGCCGTCGCAACAGGTTGGATGCATCTCCGTCTCGCCAAGGTCTCAGAGACCGCCCTCTCCGGTCTCCGAATCCGGGCTTTCCGCCACATCCACGATCTTTCGATGCTTCATCAGGCATCGGAACAAAGAGGGGTCCTCGTTGCCCGCGTCACCTCGGACGTCGACCAGATCAGCAGGTTCATGCAGTGGGCCGGACTGATGCTTCTCGTCAACGGTGGGCAGGCCCTGCTTGCAATTGCGGCAATGCTCTACCTTTCGGTGCCCCTGGGGCTGGTGGTGGTGGCGCTGGTCCCTTTCATCCTGCTGGTTATCAATTGGTTTCAGGCCAGATTGGAAGTGGCCTATCTCACAGTGCGGGAACGCGTGGGACGCATGCTGGGGCTGCTGGCCGAAACGGTGGTAGGCGCTCCGGTCATTCGGGCATATGGAGTCGAAGAACGGACCCGCGAGAAACTCGAGACCGCGATCGAGGGCCATCGGGAAGCAGGAGTCAAGGCAGGTGCCCTTTCGGCGGCATTCTCTGGTGCCGCCGAGTTTGTCTCCTCTTTTGTCGTGGCGGCGGTTGTGGTGGTGGGCACGACCCTGGCGGTGAACGGCAGCACCACGGTTGGCACGGTCGTGGCTTTCTTGTTTCTCGTTCAACTGTTCGTGCAACCTGTTCAGATCCTCGGAGAAGCAGTCAATGAGGCCCAAACAGCAGTCGCTGGCTGGCGCCGGGTCCTCGACATCCTCGACATAGCACCGGACGTCGGGGATCCCGGTGAGAGCGGCGTTGACCTACCCCATACACCCGTGGGTGCTGTTTTTCACCAGGTGGTATTTCGGTACCCGAAATCGGGCCAGATCGCGTCGGAGGCCGCGTCAGCGCCGGCCTTGCGCTCGACGTCGGTATCGATACCTCCCGAACAGAAGGTGGCGATCGTTGGGGAGACCGGATCAGGGAAGACAACATTTGCCAAGCTATTGACCCGACTCATGGATCCATCGGAAGGCACCGTCGAGGTGGGCAACATCGATCTCCGTAGAGTGAAGTTCGACTCTTTGCGCGATCGGGTGGTAATGGTTCCACAAGAAGGCGTCCTATTCCGGGGTTCGATCGCCGACAACGTCCGAATGGGCCGACCGGAAGCGACCGATCAGGAATTGCATGCAACATTCGACGACCTGGGCATCAGCGATTGGCTCAATGAACTCGTCGACGGCCTGCATACCCAGGTCGGGGAACGAGGCAATGCACTCTCAGTCGGCGAACGCCAGTTGGTGACGTTGGTGCGAGCCGCCATCGCCGATCCTGACTTGCTGGTTCTGGACGAAGCCACTTCTGCTGTGGACCCGGTCACCGAGGTGAGAATCAGCCGCACCCTCAACGAACTGACAACGGGGCGGACGGTGGTCACCATTGCGCACAGAATGTCCACGGCGGAAAGCGCGGACCGGGTCCTGGTATTCGACGAGGGGGAAATCGTTCAGGACGGGTCACATTCCCAACTCATGGCCGAGGGGGGCATCTATGGTCGCCTCTATGAATCCTGGCAGCGCGGCACCGCATAACAACACCTCCCGGATTCATCGTCGCGGGGCGACTCTTCTCCTCGCGGTCGCCATTTCTGCCTGTACTGCCGAGGGGGTCACCCCGGTCGAATCGACATTGCCCCCGACCACGTCGATTCATTCAACGACGCCCCTGACCACCTCCGTGCCGACTTCGACCACGACCTCGACAGCACCGAATCCATCGTCGACCACGACCACGCCAACAACATGCCGGCCCGACCCGTTTGCTGCCCCATTCCCGGACGTGCTTTCCACCCGATACCCCGGAAAGAAGATCACCGCCCGCGTCTATGACGCCAGGTCCGGCTGCATGTATAGCTTGAACCCGTCCAATCGCCAGCCCACTGCGTCAGTATTCAAGGTCATGGTCATGGCGGGAACACTTCTCGAGGCCCAGGAGGACAACCGGGAAGTGAGCGACTGGGAGTTGAGCCAGCTGACCCCCATGATCACTCAATCGACGAATCCGCAGGTCCGCAGTCTCTGGAGTTCTTTTGGCTCTTCACCGTGGTTCCGACAGCAGACTGAGATATTCGAACTCGATGAGACGACGGTCACCGCTGACGGAGGTTCAGCGTGGGGACGCACCCTGACGTCGGCTTCGGACCAGGTCGACCTGATGCGTCAGGTGTTGTTGGGCGAGTGGGGACCACTGGAAGCAGAATATCGCAACGAAGCTCTGGCCCTGATGACGGCGGTGGTACCTGAACAGACGTGGGGGGTAACCGCCGGTGTGCCACCTACATGGACTGTGGCGCAGAAGAATGGATTTGCCGGCGTGACCACCAACTCTGTTGGCTGGGTCGACGAACCGGGGACGAGCAATGGGTACGTTGTTGCGATATTGAGTACCGGATGGCCCAACTTCACCACCGGGATCCCGGCGGTCGAGTTTGTGAGTTCCTCAATCGCCGATGCGATGATCGACAAGGTGGCTGGAGTCGAATAGTCGCATCGTCCGACCGTGGGTAGATTTGCGTCGTGGATCCCGTAATCGAATTTTCAAAGGCGTTGAGGGCGGGGCGAGCAATCATTTCACGGTCCAGCGTCACCCGTCTGCCCGGCGGTACCCCAGCCGAGGATCGTTAAGCTCGCCAGCGATGACCGACGAGCAACGCACAAATCGGATATTTACCGATTCGCGGAAGAAGCAGCTGCTCTCCATCGCGGTAGTACTTCTGGTATTCGTGTTTTGCTGGGAGATGTACAAGGTCATCTGGCAAGCCCTGGGTTGGATCCGTCCGGTCAGACCCGACGACACGACAATGCCTCACACCTGGGACATGGTGATCGAATTGTTTCGACCGGTACGGCGCGGTGGCCAGCTTCTCATCATCGATCTGACGGCTCGTTCCTTCTTTACCCTGCGGGAAGCACTGGCCGGGTTCGTTCTCGGTGGGCTGTTCGGCTTCAGCCTCAGCGTCGTGTTCGTCAGATCCCGCTTGTTGGAGAGGGCGTTCATGCCGTACGTGGTAGCGAGCCAGACCATCCCGATTATCGCAATTGCACCGATGGTGGTGGTCTGGGGTGGTCGGGCGGAACTTCCGCAATGGATGGCGGTGGCCGTCATATCCGCCTATTTGACGTTCTTTCCCGTGGCCATCAATACCCTACGCGGTCTGAGGTCGCCGGACCCAAACGCCATGGAGCTGATGAGATCGTATGCTGCTAAGCCCAATCAGGTCCTGTGGAAGGTTCAGGTTCCCGCTGCTCTCCCTTACATTTTCACAGCACTCAAGGTGTCGGCTACTGCAAGCATCATCGGTGCCCTCATCGGTGAGTTGCCCGCCGGGTTTGGCGAGGGCCTGGGGCGGGCCTTGCTGACATTTTCATCCCAATTCGGGGCACGCAGTGAAAAGTTGTACGCAACTGTGATCGTCACTGCGATCGTCGGAATCATCTTCGTCGGATCGGTGATCCTCATCGAGAAGCGCGTCATCAAGCAGCGCAGGCTCGATGAACACGAACTGCTTGGTGGCGCGGTGTGAGCTCTTCACAATCCGTAGTCGAGGCAAATGGAGTCGGAAAAGTTTTCGGCTCAGGTTCCGCAGCAGTCACTGCGCTGACCGGTATCGATCTCAGCATTGCTCCGGGTGAATTCATCTCGTTGATAGGCCCTTCAGGTTGTGGCAAGAGCACCCTCCTCCGGTTGATCGGCGATCTCACCGGCCCGACGTCGGGACAACTCACCATCAACGGCAAATCGCCGGAAGAGGCTCGCCTCAACCGCGATTATGGGATCGTTTTCCAAAAGGCGACTCTTCTCGACTGGCGGACAGTCATCAAGAACGTCGAGCTACCCCTGGAGATCATGAACCAGTCGGAGCGAGACAGCCGGGCCGCCAGGATGATCGATCTGGTACAACTCCGTGACTTCGCCGAGCACTACCCATGGCAGCTCTCTGGAGGGATGCAACAACGCGTCGCCATAGCACGCGCCCTCGTGTTCGAACCATCGCTGCTTCTCATGGACGAACCATTCGGGGCGCTCGACGAAATGACGAGAGAGCTGATGCAACAAGAAGTTCTCCGGATCTGGGGAGAAACCAACACCACGGTTGTGTTTGTCACCCATTCCATACCTGAAGCCGTGTTCCTCTCCACGAGGGTTGTGGTCATGTCAGCACGACCGGGACGAATTAGCTCGGTGATCGAGACCACCCTCCCCCACCCGCGGGACGTCGAGACCAGGGAGTCCTCAGAGTTCTTTGCCAGGGTGACCGAGGTAAGAGAAGCCTTGCGGCAGGGTGAGACCGGGTGAGCACCACGCCATTTGACGCATTCGATGGTGACCTGCCCATGGGGACCAGGACACCTTTCATCCTCGGAGCCAAACTCCGCAACTATGGACCGGCCCTGGTCTTGTTCGTGGGTGGCATTCTTCTCTGGGAAGGGGCAGTTCGCCTCTTCAACATCGAAGCATTCGTACTTCCCGCACCGTCGGTCATATTGCAGAGTCTCCGATCCCAGTGGCCGGAGATATCGGCGGCTGCAGGGAACACAATGTTCGAGGCGTTCGGGGGCCTGGTTGCCGGGATTGCCTTGGGCGTTTTCATGGCACTCAACGTTGTGCGCTTCTCCGCCGTCCGCGACGGGTTTCTGCCCTTCGCGATTGCAACCAACGCTATCCCCATAATTGCGCTGGCCCCGATTCTCAACAACATGTTCCCGATAACGAGCCCGGTCTCGAAGATGGCAGCGGTGGCAATCGTGATCTTCTTTCCGGTGATCATCAATACCTCCCGTGGCTTAACTGAGGTAGACCCGGACGAGTTGGAGCTGATGCGATCGCTGGCCTCCACTCCGCGTGAGGTGTTCACCCGGGTGAGAATCCCCCACGCACTTCCCTACTTCTTCAGTGCAGTCAAGATCGCCACGACCCTGTCAATCATCGTCGCAATTGTGTCTGAGTACTTCGGGGGTCCTCAAGACACCCTCGGCCAATACATCATCCGCAAAGCCAACCTGTTTGTCTTCCCCGATGCTTGGGCCGCAATCATGGTGGCGTCCCTGGTTGGTATCGCCCTCTACGGGCTGATCCTGCTCATCGAACGTGTGAGCATGCCGTGGCATGTCGCCTATCGATCGACCGATGCCAACTGACGACAATTTCCATTTCTTTTCGATAGTGTGCGAACTCAATTTCAAGGAGGAAATCTGTGATCGGTACAAGTAAGTCATGGCGACGTTGGGTCATGATGGTCATGTCGATGGCGATGCTTCTGGCCGCCTGCGGAGACGACACCGGAACAGGCGACGATGGAACAACCACCACCGCTGGTGACGACGGCGCAACGTGTGAGACGATGGATGACGTGCGGGTCCAGTTGCAATGGGTGGCGCAATCCCAATTCGCCGGCTATTTCGTAGCCAAGGATCTCGGGTTCTACGAGGACGAGTGCCTCAACGTAGAGATTCTCGAAGGTGCCGTCGAAATTGTCCCACAGACCGTACTTGCCACCGGTGGGGCCGAATTTGGATTGGCTTGGGTCCCCAAGGCACTGGTGTCGCGTGAACAAGGCGCCGATATCGTCAACATCGCCCAGGTATTCGAGCGATCAGGGACCCTGGAGGTTTCGTTCGCCGACTCAGGCATAACGACTCCTGAGGATTGGGCCGGCAAGAAGGTTGGCAACTGGGGATTCGGAAACGAGTTCGAGCTGACCGCGGCGATCGAGAAGTTCGGTGTCGAGGACGTCGAATTGGTCGGGCAGAACTTCGACATGCTGGCCCTGCTCAACGGCGAGATCGATGCTGCGGAAGCCATGACGTACAACGAGTACGCCCAGGTTCTCGAAGCGGTTAACCCCGACACCGGCGAGTTGTATCAACCCGAAGACCTCAATGTCATCAACTTCAACGATGTCGGCACCGCCATGCTCCAGGACGCCGTTTGGGTCAATGCTGAATGGATTGCGGAAGAAGGCAATGAGGACGTCGCCACTCGCTTCCTGAAGGCCACCTTCCGGGGATGGATCCATTGCCTCGACGCGTTCGACGAGTGTGTCGACGTCGTGCTGGACAACGGATCGACATTGGGCCAAAGCCACCAGGCGTGGCAGCTCAACGAGATTCTTGCCTTGATTTTCCCGGCGACGAACGGAATTGGCGTGATGAATGAGGATCTCTGGAGTCAGACCGTTGAAATCGCCACGGGTCAGATAGTGGAGCTCGAGGGCGTGACCGTCGACGACGATGCCTATCGATCCGACCTCGCTCAGGCCGCAGTAGATGCTCTCGAAGCAGAGGGCCTCGACGTCGATGGGGCCACCTACGAGCGAAGGGACATCGAGCTCGTCGAAGGCGGCGAGTAGGAGACAGTTCAAGTCGAGACCCGAGCGGGTCCGACCAGGTTGAAATCTGAACGGCCGGAAGCGCCCATGGGGTTTCCGGCCGTTTGCATACGCTAGATTTGTACCACAAGCGAGATTTTTGAGGGCAC
>DATDCF010000071.1:0-3993 GCA_036524475.1 Acidimicrobiia bacterium
TTCCGGCGATCAACGGATAGGTACGCCAATGACGTTGGCACTGGAGGACGTGTGATGTGGATTCGTAGCAATAATTTCGAAGATGGCGGCCCGATTCCGGGTGAGAACGCCTTCGCCGTGGTAAACCCCGAAGCCCATATCAGCTTTTCGTCCAACCGGAACCCCCATCTCGAATGGGGAGAGATCCCGAACGGCACCAGGTCGTTTGCCATAACGGTGGTTGATCAGACCGTGCCTACCGTTGGCAACGACGTCAATCAGGAGGGTCGGGAGGTTCCATCAGATCTCCCCAGAACCACTTTTACCCATTGGCTAATCATCGACTTCTCTCCAGAAACTCGCTCAACATTCGAAGGCGAGTTCTCAGAATCAGTCCTACCCCACGGAAAGCCCGGTCGCACCGGACGGCCACGTGAAGGTATCAATGACTACACCGGCTGGTTTGCCGAAGACGAGAGCATGGCAGGTACCTACAAGGGCTATGACGGGCCATGTCCCCCGTGGAACGACAGCCTCATCCACCATTATGTGTTTTCGGTTCTAGCCCTCGATGTCGAGTCACTCGACATCGCGTCTGATTTCACGACTGCAGATCTGGAGAATGCTGCCGAAGGAAATATCCTCGACTCGGCATCAATCACGGGAATCTACGCACTCAATCCCCGGCTACTCCCCTATTGAGTCAGCCAAAGTCGGGATCCTCGCAGACGGCCGCGGAAATCCCGCGCTGAGGGGTGAATACTCGCGGCTCTGCCACATAGCCCCGTCCCAGCCGATTGGTGTCCAAATAGGCTGAGATGGCGTCGGCTACAGCCAACCCGGCCGCGCTCACGTACTCCTCGGTCGTCAATAGTTCCGCTTCCGACCGATGTGAGATGTAAGCCAGCTCGACGAGCGCCGAAACGGTCTCTGGACTTCTCAGCATGCCGTACGCATCGGTACCCCGAGTGTTGAGCACTTCGAGGACCCCCGCATCGGGCGCCTTCGACCAGACCACACCATCGAACACTTCGAACGCTTCGACTGCCTCCTCATACAAGAGTCCACCCAGCCGACTGGACTCAGGAGTCTCGTGCTGGACAAAAACCTCGGTGCCAGGCTCAGGCCCGAGGTTCGCAGTTGGAGCGTTGTGGTGGATCGAGACCATTAGCTCGGCACCAACATGGTCGGCGAAGAGGGCGCGTACCCCCAGTGGCGATGTGTAGTCAGCAGTTCTCGTTAATGCCACGACAACACCACGGTTCTCCAGAACCCGTTGCGCATTCCGGGCTACTCTCAGATTTACATCAGCTTCCTTGAGGCCATTGGCGCCAACCGCGCCAGGATCAGGGCTCCCACCGTGTCCCGGGTCGAGGACTACATCGACGATCCCTATCTCTTCGCCGGACGCCACGATTGCCTCGTTTCCACACGGGGTACGGACCCTGTATCCGAATGACGAGTCCTCGAGCACGGCCACGATCACACCTGTAGCCGTGATCAGCGCAGCTACGGGTGCGGGCGGACCGCCTGTGGGACCTTCGGCCCCAGCACCTTCTGTGGTCGTCGTTGTCATCGCCGCACTGGTAGAGGTGGTGGCGGTCTCAGCGACAGTCGACCCGGTGACCTGGGAGATAGGGGGTGTTGCCGAAGCCGAGGTGCAAGCCTGAATGATGAGGGCCAGGAGCGTGATGAGAATTATTGGCTGCGTGTGACTTCGGGTCATATGTGATTGGTAGGGAGGACAATACCGTGGAGGCGTTAGTCTTCTGGCCATGTTCGGCCCTCTCAACGGTGTGCGAGTCGCACTCGTCGCAAGCGCTGTATTTGCCGCGATCGCAGCCGTTTTTGCCGGATACGTCGGCGCAGGACTGGTGCTGGCGGCCGGCGTTGCCCTCCATGGTCTCGGCTGGCTCTATTTATACAATCAACGTGCCGGGGCAGAGAACTCGACTGGCGACTAGTCAGCCTGAATCCTTCCCTCCAGCATTGAGGCGAACTCCCGGGCAGTTTGCTCGGCCATGCTGAGACATGACTCGCGTTGGATTTGTAATTCTTCCCTTGTCGTCGCCGCGATCACGTCTTCACGGATATCGACGTAGATTTTCAATTTAGGCTCCGTACCGCTGGGCCGTGCCAGTATCCGCCCTCCGTCGAGGTCGAGTTGAACGAGGGGTTGGGCACCCAGCCAGGGTGGTCTGTGCTCGGCGCCGATCCGGTAGTCGACCATTCCGGCAACCGTTCTACCGGCAATTGCCTCAGGTGGGTCGTTGGCGATCGCCTCGACGGCACGAACGATATCGCGCTGGCCTTGCTCTCCCGGCCTGACCAGTGACTTCTGTGTGCTGACCCACAGCCCGTGCCGACGCCACAGGTCATGAAGCAGGTCGAGAAGCGAGAGACCTTTTTCAGATTGCAGTGCGGCGATGTCGGCGAGCAAGATGGCTGCGGCCATCCCGTCTTTGTCACGCACGGTTCGACCCACGGAATACCCGAGCGCCTCTTCATAGCCAAAGAGAAACTCCCCCGCCCCCTCAGACTCCACGGCGAGCGCTGCGTTGATGATCCACTTGAACCCGGTCAGAGTCACGAGGTGCTCGGCGCCGTAGACGGCGGCAATGTCGGCAAGCATCGGGCTCGACACCACCGAATTGGCCGTGATCGGCCGTTCTGACAGAGTCGCAGGCGGATTCTCGAGTAGATGCGATCCGAGGATTACACCGAGTTCGTTACCGGTGAACAGGCGCCATCCGCTTCCCTCTGCCACCGCTCCTGCGAGCCGATCGGCATCCGGGTCGTTGGCGACCACCAAACGGGCCGAGATCTCTGTCGCCTTCTCCAAGGCCAGATCAAGGGCACCGGGCTCCTCAGGATTGGGGAAGGCAACGGTGGGGAATGTGCCGTCCGGATCGAACTGCGATTCCACCACGTGGAAGTCGTCGTGGAGCGTCCTGGAAAACAGGTCGACGACGGTCGGCCCGCCGACGCCGTGAAGTGGCGTGTAGACGATTTTCAAGGTCGTGCTTGGAATACGGGTTCGGTAGGCGCTCACCTCGTCCCAGTATCGATCGAGGAGTGCACCAGGTGCGATGCGGACCAGTGGATCGGATACCCCGAACGGGTCGGGCAGGCGTGGAATCGAATTGGCAGGCCCGGTCTGGGCGATGGCAGCGGCGATTGCCGTGTCGGTCGGGGAAATAATCTGGGCCGCGTTCGGGCCGTACACCTTGTAGCCGTTGTCGGCGGGAGGGTTGTGGCTTGCTGTTACCACAACCGCACCGCGGGCCTTGAGGACCTTCGCAGCAAACGCAACCAGGGGCGTTGGCGTGACGTCCTCGAAATATACGACCTGGAGCCCGGCAGCGGCGAGCACACCCGCTGTGTCCTCGGCAAACTGGCGGCTCGATGGCCGCGCATCGAACCCCACCACCACCGGAGCTTCCGGGCCTGCATCGACGCTGTCGAGGAGAAAGTCGGCCAAACCTCTTGTCGTCTTGATCACAACGGCGCGATTCATCTGATTCGAGCCCGGCCCGACGACGCCACGGATCCCGGCGGTGCCGAACTCGAGAAAGCCGCCCATGGCCCTTATCAGCAAGGCCCGGTCGCCCGATTCCACGATGGACATGAGCGCTGCGGCGGTTACCGGATCAGGGTCTCCGGCGGCCCAATCCCGCGCCTTCGATTCGATGGTCGTCAACGAGGTCTCCGGCTGACCCAGTTCCACGAGTCCCGGCACATGTCGCTGAGATCGAGCTTGGTGCTCCAACCGAGTCGTGCATAGGCCTTTTGCACATCAGCGTACGAAGCCGCCACATCTCCGGGGCGGCGGCCCTCGATAACGAATGGGATGTCAACTCCTGATTCGCTGGAATAGGCTTCGATCACCTCGAGAACACTGTTGCCCCGTCCGGTGCCCAGGTTGTACACGTGGACTCCGGCTTCGTCGCTGTGGGTCTCGAGAGCGCGAACATGGCCCTCAGCGAGATCCTCGACGTGGATGTAATCACGCAC
>DATDCF010000072.1:0-3429 GCA_036524475.1 Acidimicrobiia bacterium
GGAAGAGGAGGTCGTAAACCCGGTTACGGTCGAGTCCGGAGACATCTGAGTAGATGCCGAGACGGGTGACGATTTCGTACAGGCGCACCCTCCCGGAAAAGTCGGCAACTTGCTCGGAGACGGCTGCAGCAGCGACCATCCCGATGCCCACCGAAACGCCATGGGAAAGCGACGATGCAAACTCGACGGCATGACCGAAAGTATGGCCGAAATTTAGAAATGCCCGCTCGGAGCTTTCACGGAGATCGCTCCGGACATACTTCGCCTTGACCCGCAGAGCGGCGGGCACGACCGATTCCAACGGGGCATCGAGCCCTTCGGACTCGATCACACCAATCAAGTCAAGGTCGCCGATGAATCCGGCCTTCAATACCTCAGCGAGTCCCTCGAGGACGAGCATTGATGGCAGTTCATCGAGGATGGCATAGTCGATCACGACTCTCGAAGGTTCCCAGAAGACACCGACCAGATTCTTCCCCCCCATATTGATCCCGGTTTTCCCTCCGACCGAAGCATCTACTGCGGCGAGGAGGGTGGTTGGAATGTGCACCACCTCGATGCCTCGCATCCAGGTGCCGGCGACGAACCCCCCGACGTCGGTGACCGAACCTCCACCAACCGTAACCACGGTGTCGGTCCTGGCTAATCCCATTCTTGCGAACCGGTCATAGAGGGTTATCGCAACATCGATCGATTTGGCCTCGTCCCGATCGGGAAGACCGATGACCTCAACCGAGAGATTCTCGTCTTTGAGCAGCTTCGCCACTCTGTCGGCATAGAGGCCCGCCCCCGGCTGGGTCAGTACTACCGCCTGGCGCCGAGCATCCGACCGTGGGAGGAGTGAATCGGGTAGTCCTCGAGTTAGGACGACTTCACTCAGTCCGACTGAAAACGATTCCACAATTCCTCCACGATGGCTGCCACCGTAACTGAATCCCCATTCGCGGTGTCAAAAAGGCGCTAGCCGTGTCCGTTGGATGGAGGACCGACGTCTGACTTCCCGGAGCCCATCATGCCGACCAACCACAGGTTCATCTGGTTAAGCGAGCCCGGACCCGGCCTCGATACGAGTCGACATTTCTTTGCAGGTCATCCATGGTGTCCCCGCCGAATTTTCGCGTGACCTCATTGGCAATCACCCAGGACACCATCTGTTCGGCGACCACTGCGGCGGCGGGCACGGCACACACGTCGGAGCGTTCGCGCACGGCGCTGGCCTCTTCGCCGGTATCCATGTCGACTGTGGCGAGGGGCCTCATCAATGTAGAGATCGGTTTCATCGCCGCCCGGACCCTGAGCACCTCCCCATTGGTGATACCCCCTTCCAGACCGCCGGCACGGTTGGTCTCGCGTTCCACGGTGCCGTCACCGGGAAATATCTCGTCGTGAGAAACAGATCCTGGAAGCCCGGCAACCCTGAACCCGTCGCCGATCTCTACCCCTTTCATCGCCGGTATCGACATAACGGCCTGGGCGAGAAGCCCGTCGAGGCGGCGGTCATAATGCACATACGATCCCAGCCCGATAGGCAACCCAAACCCCAGGACTTCCACCAGTCCTCCCAGCGTGTCCTTGTCTGCTTCGACCTGATCTATCAAAGCAACCATCCGTGCCGACGCCTGACGATCGAGGCACCGGACGGGGTCTTCGTCCACGCCATCGAAGTCTGACAGGGTGCTCCACGCGCTCTCCGCCTCGATCGGGCCAATCGCCACTACATGGCTCCTGATGTGTATCTCGAGGGCTCCGAGCAATTCTCGCGCCAGATAGCCCGCCACCGTGCGCGCTGCCGTTTCCCGTGCTGAAGCACGTTCCAGCACGTCACGAATGTCGTCCGTTTCGTACTTGATCATCCCGGGGAAGTCAGCGTGGCCTGGCCGCGGTCGGCTGACCCGTGCAACGGGCTCTTCCGGTGCCTCGATCGACATTGGTCTGGCCCATTTCTCAGCTTCGCTATTGCGTATCACAACGGCTACCGGAGAGCCTAAGGTCCGGCCATGGCGAATCCCTCCGACCACTTCGAGTCGGTCCGCCTCGATCTTCATTCGGGCACCACGGCCGTGGCCGAGACGACGACGTGCCAGCTCGTGGGCGAGACTCTCGGTACTAAAACGGAGACCCTTAGGGAGGCCTTCAACGATTGTCACCAGACCCGGCCCGTGTGACTCGCCGGCGGTCAAAAAGCGAAGCATCAGGGGGATGCTACGACGGAATCGATCAAGAGCCGACTCCAACCAGCACGATGGCAACCCAGGAGCCAAGGATCATTGCAGGTCCATAGGGAAGCTCTGTGTTCCGTTTGGCGGCCATGAAAACGATGGCAACCAGTGCCAAGAGTCCGCCGATAATGGCTGTACCGAACACAGATCTAACCAGCACTTCCCAACCCAGATAGGTTGTGAACACCCCGAGCAACGGTGCGAGTTTGACATCCCCGGCCCCGAAGCCCCTCCCTCTGACCAGGAGGAATAGCAGCAACGAACCCGCAAAATATGCGGCACCTCCGGCCAGCCCGCGCAAGAAGTCGGAAAACCGGTCGTCGAGGAGGGATGTCGCCCCAAGGGCTGCGGCGAGAAACGCAGTGCCACGCAAATTGAGGCGGTCGACGATCCGCATTGCGTCGATATCGGTTAGGGCCAGTGCTGTTGTCAGCAGGATGAATCCCGCAAAGGGAATCAATGCCCATGATGTCCCGACTACGCCGTAGATGCCGACCGCCATCCCGGCCGATGTCAGGGCAGTTACGGGTTCCCGCCATCGCCGACGGCCGCATCGTTCACATGCCAGCCAGTTTCCATCACGATCGGTACCGCAATCCGGACAGGTCCACCGGAGAGGGCGAAGGGGGGCGTCATGGAGCGACTGCGCAGCAAGGTTGTGAGCGAAGATGCCGAGGACGAACCCGACCAAACCGGAAATGACGAGATTCACAAGGTGAAACTAGCTGCCGAACTCACTTCGACTGAGGACTGCGGGTGTGGGGTTGTCCCCTTACGAAATCAGTCTTCGCCGAGTTCGCGGAGGATCGAGCCCATTCTGCGACGGCGCATCAGACCATGCCCGTCTTCGGTTGTAGCGGGTTCTTCACCGAGGTCCGAAAAGACTTTCTCCAGGAAGGCTTCGGTGTCGTCATCCGATGACGCATCGCTGCTCGGGTCATCAATCGAGACCTTCCCTGTTCCGGCTTCATCGTCATCGATGACCAAGCCGGCCACCGGGGCGCTTGTGTCCTCGGCCGCGGCATCGGACTCTTCCGATTCCGACTTCTCCCACCACGAACTCTCGTTCACGGCTTCTCCGGCCGGGGATGCTACTGCTGTCTCTTCCACCTCTTCGGAGGCGCTCGGATCGAGGTAGCTCGGGGTGGCTTCCTGAATTTCGGTTTCGCTGTAGGAACGTGGCTCAGGCGTGTCGTAGGAATATCGTTCG
>DATDCF010000073.1:0-3577 GCA_036524475.1 Acidimicrobiia bacterium
CACTTCCCGATCGAGAGCTTTGGTTGTAGGCATCTCACCCAAGTAATCGCCGGAACGTCTCACCGGGTTACCCCGCTGAGGTCGAGATGCTCGCTCAGGGCGAGCAGGCCCCTTCGCTGGGCAGCCTTGACCGCGCCAACCCGCTTTCCCAAGACCGAGGCAGTTTCTTCAAGCGTCAGTTGGCCGATGATCCGGAGACTGAGCACATCCGATTGGCTCTCCGACAGCTTCTCGAAAGCGGCTTTCAGCTCGTCAGTGGTCAGTCGATTCAACGCCTCCACCTCCACATCTCCCCCCACGCCACCCGTTGGGTCCGGAAGAGTGGTGGTTTCGGGGCGACGTTGACGTGCCCTCCGCGAGTCGATTAGGCGTCGATGGGCAATCACAAAAACCCAGGAGCGAAAGGCCGACTCGTCGCCCTCGAATGTCGAGATGTTCCTCGCAATCTGCAGGAAGGTCTCCGATGTGAGGTCTTCCGGCTCTGCTGCCCCCCGATTGGCGAGATATCCGGACACGGTCCCGGCCAGGTCGCGGTAGATCGCGCCCCAGGCCCATTCCGCCCCGCTCTTGGCGGCGCGAAGCCTTGTCTCGAAATCGTGGTCTCGAGGGTTGGCGATTCTGGGGTGAGGTGAAGACATAGGCTCTTGGATTGGTGGACCGGTCGATTCCCCTTAGTGGCTCTTCCGGGTTCAGAATGATTTTGTCCCTTATGTATCGACAGTCCCGGCCGATGTCTGAGTAATCATCGCTAGGCAGGGCAACTTTGAGTAACCCTGCGTCGATTGCGGACGATAACTATCGGATAGGGGTCACGGGTGAATCCCGTGAAGGGGGTGCTCAGTGCGGTTGAACAAGGGTAGGGCGGCAAATGATCGAGGCGCGAGCTTGGTCGAATTCGCGCTCGTGGCTCCGTTCCTTCTCCTGCTCATCTTTGGCATGGTCGAGTTCGGCTGGCTGTTTGCCCAGAACCTCGACGTTCGTCATGGTGCTCGAGAAGGAGCTCGCCTCGCGGCCGTGAATTTCCCTGAAGGTCCCCCACCGAACTCAGGGTCACGAAGCAGCTCCAACACGGATGGCCTCGTTACGGAGATATGTTCCCGTATGCAGACCCCGGACACTGCCGAACTGACCATCACCAGTGCCGGCGACGTAGGTGACCCCGCCACGGTGACGGTCAATGCACCCGGGGAGACTCTTACGGGATTCATCGACTTCCTCTTGCCCTCATCACTCATTTTGACCTCGACCGTCGAGACTCGGTTGGAGCAGGCCGCGACATGGAGTGATGCATCGGCCCAGGCGTGTCCATGATCGACCGGAAGGGCATTGATCGAGAGTCTGGCGCCACCGCGCTGCTTGTTGCGATGTCGATGGTGGTGCTGATGGGTTTCGCCGCGATTGCGATCGATATCGGCCTGGCCATGAACGAGCGTCGTCAGGACCAGTCGGCAGCGGACGTCGGCTCCCTCGCCGCACTGCAATTCGCTCAACCCAGCCCTGGTTGTTCGGGATCTGCCTGTCTCTCTCAGGCAGAGACCAATGGGGCCAACGAGGCCATCGTGGTGGCTAACGCCAGTCTGGATGATCCGACACTCGCCGACTGGTCTAACGGTGCCCTTTGTGGGGCGCCGCCTTCGGGAGAGGGGTTCAGTGTCACCAGCGTCTCGCCTTGTGTCGCCTACACCAGCGGTTTCGACCGTGCTTGGGTCAAGATACCCACCATCGCCTCGCCTAATTCTTTCGGCAAGCTCTTCGGCAGCGACTCGACCAACGTCAGTGCATATGCAATCGCCGACCAGGACTTCGAGAACCCGGGCCCAGTCCTGCCATTCCTCCTTCCCGGGAACGCCGGAAGCAGCGACTACAACTGTCTCAAGACAGGGCCTAATCCGGGTTGGGGGGTTTGTGAGGATCTTCCCACCGTCGGGAACTTCGGATCGATGGACTTCCTTCTGTACGGCAACCAGGCCCGCAATACCACTCAGAAATGCAGTGGCGACACGAACGGACGGCTGGTCTCCAATATCGCCCGCGGTGTCGATCATCCCCTAGGTGTCCATCCCACCGGGACCGGAGCTGGGTTAGAAGAGCCGGCAAACTGCCCGAACCTCGGTGCAGAGCCGGACATGGCACAGGGCCAATCTGGCGTTGGTTCTGCCCTCGAGGACGGCCTGGTTTATGGGGGGGCGAGTTATGCGCTCGACGGGAGCCCTTACGACGGTCGAATCGAAGACAGCTCAGGGTTCCTGGTGAGGAATGGTGGTGGGGGTAGGCCACAGGTGAGTGTGGACCACACACCGCTGTGGGACTACCTCGCCGGAGTCGCAGGACCGGCTTGTGCCGGGGTCGACACTCCCGCAGAGATGTTGACATGTATCGCTTGGGCCAAGGCCAACAACACGGTGATCTTCGACGACGACATCGTCACTGGTCAACGATTTGGATTCACCCCAAGGGTGGCGGAACCCGATTTCCTGACCCCGGGCGCGTTTTATCACATCGTCGGCTATCAGCCGGTCTACGTCGACACCACCTATTTCGGATGCAGCGCCGGCCCCAACCAGTGCGACATCGTCCACACCCCGGGCGTAGACAATGCAGACCCCTGCCCCACCGATCCTCAGTGGGTGACCTGTGGCGCGGTCGGTAGTCATACCGCTGGCCTGAATGCCGTAACTGCCTACGTCCTCTCGCCGAACATTCTGCCCGATGTGGCGAAGTCGCCCTCGCCGGGCGACGACGGTCAGCGGCGATTCAATCTGTCCGAGTGACGCTACGGGTCACCGGGCCCAATAGAGGAAAGCGATCTGCTGTGGGGTGAGAGCCGTTCCCGAGTAGACGGTGATCTCATCGAGTGGGGCCAGAACGGCCGGTTATGGGCAGTTGCCGAATCGGTGCCCGGATCGTTGCCGCCTCCCCACTGATCACCCCCAACCGGCCAGGTTGCCGCACCCGGCCCGCCACCATCCATTTTGCGTCTCGGCGACGGTGTAGGTGTTCGTTCCAACTTGCACCCCGTCGATGTAGACCCGCATGCCCGTCGAGCTCTGGGTCCCCACCGCCATGTGCCATTGCTTGTTGTTCATCCGATTCGGTAGACGATGCTTGTTGTTCATCCGATTCGGTAGACGATCCGCTGCGTTCCTCCGGCCACGGCGATGCCGGGCCTCAGGACTCATAGGGCCTATTGGATGGGTCGATTCAGCCGGCACTGGCCTAGGTCGCCCGGCCCAGGTCTCGTCCGAGGGTCGGTAGACTCGATGGCAGTCGGCCAGCGAATCGAGAGTTTTGGCCCGCCGCGCCCCAATTACAACCAGTCTCCTCACCGAGGACGACCTCCATCTCTGGAACGAGGGCACCCACTATCGGTTGTACGAGAAGATGGGCGCCCATGAGGTCGACGGGGGAGTCCAATTCGCGGTATGGGCCCCCAATGCCGATGCGGTGAGCGTGGTCGGCGATTGGAATGGTTGGGATCCCGCTACTAACCAACTCAGCCCGCGTGGCGTCTCCGGGATTTGGGAGGGTTTCGTCGAGGGAGTAGGCCCCGGCGCCGCATACAAGTACCGGATCGCCA